>JABDQU010000141.1 GCA_013042105.1 Boseongicola sp. | reverse complement strand
GGCGCGAGAAGGTCGATGACCTTGATGCCGGTTGTCAGAATTTCGGTCGCGGTCGACTGCTCTTCGAAAGCAGGGGCGTCACCGTGAATGGCGCGGCGCTCGGTCGCTTCAACCGGGCCCTGCTCGTCCACTGGTGCGCCAACGACGTTCAGGATGCGGCCCAATGTTGCGTTACCTACGGGAACCGAAATCGGCTCGCCTATGTCGGTGACTTCCTGACCGCGGACCAAGCCTTCGGTTGCGTCCATAGCAATGGCGCGAACTGTGTTCTCGCCTAGGTGCTGAGCAACTTCGAGGACCAACGTGTTGCCGTTGTTGTCGGGCTCAAGGGCGTGCAAAAATTCGGGCAGATCGTCGTGGAACTGTACGTCAACAACAGCGCCAATGACCTGGGTCACTTTGCCTTTTGCGTTTGCCATATCTCTGGTCTCTCCGGTCGTTTAGAGCGCTTCCGCGCCCGAAATAATTTCAATCAGCTCGTTCGTAATCACAGCCTGACGCGAACGGTTATACTGGATGGTCAGACGGTCGATCATATCGCCCGCGTTCCGTGTAGCGTTGTCCATGGCGCTCATCCGGGCGCCCTGTTCAGACGCTGCATTCTCAAGCAAAGCCGTGAAGATCTGTGTTGCGATCCCGCGCGGCAGAAGATCCGCGAGGATTTCTGTTTCGTCAGGTTCGTAGTCGTAGATCGTGGCTTCGCCCGCGTCTTCAGCTTCCTCGAACGTTGCAGGAATGATCTGCTTTTCGGTCGGGATTTGGCTGATGACGGTCTCGAACTCGGAATAGAAGATCGAGGCGACGTCAAACTCGCCAGCGTCGAAACGTGCAAGCACATCTTCGGCAACGCCCTGCGCATTGGAATACCCAAGGCGTTTGACGTCGCTGAGATCAACGTGACCGACAAGGTTGGCTTCAAAGTCGCGACGCAGTTGCTCGCGGCCTTTTTTGCCGACAGTCAGGATTTTCACCGTCTTGCCTTCTGAGATCAACTTGCTGGCGGCGGCTTTCGCGATCTTCACGATCGACGAGTTGAAGCCGCCACAGAGGCCACGCTCTGCTGTCATAACGACAAGCAGGTGCGTTTTGCTATCGCCTGTGCCGCTGAGCAGCTTTGGCGCGCTGTCGCTGTCACCGACGGACGAGGCAAGCTCGGCCATCACAGCGTTGAACCGCTCGGCATAGGGCCGGGCCGCGGCGGCAGATTCTTCGGCGCGGCGCAGTTTTGCCGCGGCGACCATCTGCATGGCCTGCGTGATCTTCCGGGTCGATTTGACCGAGTTGATCCGGTTTTTCAGGTCCTTGAGGTTGGGCATCTATCCCTATCCTTCCGGGCGTTCAGTCTCAGGCGAAATCTTTGGCGAAGTCGTCGATCGCGGCTTTCAGCTTGTCAGCTGCATCGCCTTTGATCTTTGGATCGTCGTTGGTGATCCAGTCCATGACATCGCTGTGTTTCGCGTGCATGTGCGCCAGAAGACCGCTTTCGAAGCGGGCCACATCGCCAAGGTCCAACTGGTCGAGGTAGCCGTTTGTGCCCGCAAAAATGGCCACAACGATCTCGGCGTTGGTCAAAGGTGAATACTGCGGCTGCTTCATAAGCTCGGTCAGACGCGCGCCACGGTTCAGCAGACGCTGGGTCGCGGCGTCGAGGTCGGAACCGAACTGAGCAAACGCGGCCATCTCACGATACTGAGCGAGGGACAGTTTAACCGGGCCGGCAACAGACGACATTGCAGAGGTCTGCGCGCTTGAGCCCACACGAGACACCGACAGACCGGTGTTCACAGCAGGACGGATACCCTGGAAGAACAGTTCGGTCTCGAGGAAGATCTGACCGTCGGTGATCGAAATCACGTTGGTTGGAATAAACGCCGAAACGTCGCCGCCCTGGGTTTCGATGATCGGCAGCGCCGTCAGCGAACCGCCGCCATTGTCTTCGTTCAGCTTCGCAGAACGCTCAAGAAGACGGGAGTGAAGGTAGAAAACGTCGCCAGGGTAGGCTTCACGTCCTGGTGGACGGCGAAGCAAGAGCGACATCTGACGGTAGGACACGGCCTGCTTGGAAAGGTCATCGTAGATGATCAGGGCGTGGCGGCCATTGTCACGGAAGTGCTCGGCCATCGCGGTTGCGGCGTAGGGTGCAAGGAACTGCATCGGGGCCGGGTCGGAGGCGGTTGCTGCAACAACGATCGAATACTCAATCGCGCCGCTTTCTTCGAGACGCTTCACCAGTTGTGCCACTGTCGAGCGTTTCTGGCCGATCGCGACGTAGACGCAGTAGAGTTTCTTGCTCTCGTCGTCGCCTGCGGCTTCGTTGTAGGATTTCTGGTTCAGGATCGCGTCGAGGGCGACGGCTGTTTTACCTGTCTGGCGGTCGCCAATGATCAATTCCCGCTGGCCACGGCCAATTGGGATCATCGCGTCAACGGCTTTGAGGCCGGTCGCCATTG
>JABDQU010000140.1 GCA_013042105.1 Boseongicola sp. | reverse complement strand
CGGTGAAGTCGGGATAGATGTCGTCGTTTGTGATTGCGGTTGCGCCGCCGTAGGCGAAATTTGTGCCGGAAGCGAAGTCAGCGCCGAGAATGGCGGCTCATGTATCGCCGTTGGTGAACTGGCCAAGCGGATACAAGGACTGTGGCGGTTCAGTGCCGTTGGTCAATTCAAACCGATTGCCCGGATCACTGAGGCTATCGCCAAATACTAACAAACCGGTAAATGGTCCGAGCGTATCTGCTGACGCTGGAAGCGCGATTGAAACGGCGAGTGCCGACAGAACATATTTCATCATTAATTTCCCCTCCTGAGGAATTTCGCGATCTTAAACGGCAATTGACGTCAGGGTAGGCAAGGGCGCCGTGGCGTCATCGAAATTCGATTGAAGTTGTTCTTATTTTGTTCTTTACTGTTCGAATGCCAAGAAACGCTCATACGTCGGACCCGAATGCGCGCGGTCGTGCGGCTTGCAGTAACCGCGTTGGCCGCTTTGAGCGGTTTGATCGGGACCGGGTGGATGATGGTTGGGATATCGAAGAAGAGCTGCCGCCGGTGCGCACGGACGTCAGCCTTGAAATTCCACGCAAAATCATCACGCGCAACACGTCGCCTGATGTGCCGTTTGATCGCTCGATCAACCCGTATCGTGGGTGCGAACATGGGTGTATTTATTGCTTTGCGCGCCCGACGCATGCCTATCTGGGGCTGTCGCCGGGGCTGGATTTTGAAACGCGCCTGATTGCGCGGCCAGAGGCGCCGGGTCTTTTGGCCAAGGAGCTGCGGGTAAAGTCATATCGACCTGCTGTGTTGGCGATCGGAACAAATACTGATCCGTATCAACCGATTGAAAAAGAACACCAAATTATGCGGCGGTGTTTGGAGATTCTGCGTGATTTCAGGCATCCGGTGGGGATTGTCACGAAGGGCGCGTTGATCGAGCGCGATATTGATATTTTGCGCGATTTGGCGGCGGACAATCTGGTGCGCGTGGGAATTTCGGTGACGACTTTGGATGCGAAGGTTTCGCGGGCCATGGAGCCGCGAGTGCCTTCCCCAAAGCGACGCTTGAAAACAATCCAACGTCTGAGTGACGCGGGAATTCCTGTGCGAATTCAATGCGCTCCGGTGGTGCCGGGGTTAACGGATCACGAGATGGAGGCGTTGCTTCAGGCGGGAAAAGACGCAGGAGCCTATGCGGCGAGTTGGGTGATGTTGCGCCTGCCGTTGGAGGTGGCGCCGTTGTTCAAGGAATGGCTTCAGACCGCGTTTCCCACCAAGGCAACTAAGGTGATGGCGCGGGTGCGGGAAGCGCATAACGGGCGTGAATATGACCCTGAATGGGGCACGCGTATGCGGGGGACGGGCACCTATGCCGAGCTTATCGCGCATCGGTTTGCGCTTGCTTGCAAGAGGTTGGACTTGTCGGGGGATGTGGCACCGCTCCGGACAGATTTGTTTGCGCCACCGGCAGAATCCGGGGATCAGCTGTCGTTGTTTTGAAAGTTGACCGTCCGATGGTTAACGCGTTGAAATGGCGTGAAAAAGCCATGTCGGTATGACGTCGGTATTACGTCGGTGCGCCCGTTCGCCCAATTCATGCCTTGTTCATCCATTAACTGCGGCCCGTAACTGGAGAGAAACATGAGCTTTTCACTGATTGCAGGTGCGGTTTGGGTGATTTTGGCGAGCGTTGTCGCCGCTTTGCCTATGCGCCGACAGTTCCCACCCGGGATCCTTTTGCTGATTGCGGCACCGGTCCTGATCGGCTGGATCGGCGTCGAGCATGGCTGGATTTGGGTGGCCTTGGGCACCTTTGCGTTCGTGTCGATGTTTCGCCGCCCGCTTTGGCATATCTTGAATAAGCTGCGCACACGACAGGAGGTGGCCCAATGACGACATCTTTAATGCTGGCCTGTTTGTGGTGCGTGTTGGCGAATGTGATCGGCATGCTGCCGTCGAAGAAGAAGCACTGGCCGTCGGCTTACGTGCTGATGACTTTTGGCGTGCCGCTTTTGGGGGTTGTGTTCTGGGAGAACGGTATCTGGATCGGACTTCTGGTGGCGATGGCTGCGATGTCGATCCTGCGCTGGCCGGTGGTATATTTGATGCGCTGGCTGAAGGGTCTTGGCGGCGGCAGAGTCGGGGCCTGAGGCGTCTAGCCCTGCATGAATTCACCCGGTTTTGCACCCTTTACCTGCGAGCCGTTTGCCTTATCATCTGATGGACAGTCGCATCGGTGTTGCGTTGGCAATTATGCCCCGCAAAGACGCGCGATTAGGCTGATTTTGGATAAGGAATTTCCGCGTGTCGCATATGGTTCAAGCTGCTGGTGTCGTGCTTTTGGCTTTTGGCGCGGGGGCGGCGACGGTTTCGGTGGTCAACGATGACATTCCGGACATGGCGGTGCCCGAGATGGCCTGGAACACGGGCTCGGCTTTGGACGGAAAGGTCTTTTATACCGATGATACGGTGACCGAGACGGGTGAGCAGTTACAGGACATCATCCATTTCGTGGACGGGACGTTTCAATCCGAGATGTGTCAGGTCTATTGCGACTTTGGCTGGAGCGATTACCAGACGTGGATCGAGGACGATGTCATCCATTTCACGACGACGACGTTCTGCCCGGATGCGCCGCACACTGTGGTCTGGTATGGCACGGTTGTTGGTGATGAGATTGAGTTTGCTGTCAGTTGGACCACACGCCGGTGGTATTGGACGCATCAGATCAATGCGACCGGATTTGGCAATACGACGCCCCATGAAGACCGCGACGTCACCGGATGAGTTCTGGCGAGGCGCGTCTTGCCCCGGTTCTGTGGAAGTTTCTCGGTCTGATTGCGTTTATTGTCGCCGCGACGTGGGGCGTGCATGAGCTGCGCGGGGCATTGAATCTGACGATCATGCCGGAGAACGAGCAACAGGTGCATCGGGCTGTTATGCTGGGGTCCTTCGTTTTCGTTGTGCTTTTGGCGTTTCCCTTTGTGCCGGGGGCCGAGATTGGTGTGGCCTTGCTGACGGCGTTCGGAGCGTCGATTGCGCCTTTGGTCTATGCGGGCACGGTTTTGGCGATGGTGCTTGCCTATGCCGTGGGTCGGGTTTTGCCGATGGAGGCTTTAGTGCGGTTTTTGCGGCTTTTGCGGTTGCGGAAGGCGGCGGAGTTGGTCGAGCGGGCGGTGCCTTTGTCCGGCGAGGAGCGTATTGAGATGTTGATGGAAGGCGCGCCGTCGCGCGTTGTCGCGTTGGGTGTGCGCAACCGCTATCTGGCGATGGCGCTGGCGGTGAACACGCCGGGCAATTCAATCATTGGCGGGGGCGGTGGCATCATGATGATGGCGGGCCTCAGCGGGATTTTCGCGCCATTGCCGACGTTTCTGACGATTGCGATTGCCGTATCACCGGTACCGCTTGCGGTGATGTTTCTTGGATTGACGCTTTAGGGCGCGGCTAGCTGTTCAGGTCTTGCAGCAGGCGGCCGTGTTTTTGCGTCTGCTCAATCAGCGCGCCGAAGGTTTCGATGCCTTTGCCTTCCACAAGCGGGAGCAATTTGACCAGCGCCTCGGCGGTGGCTTTGGCGTCGCCAAGGGCGGTGTGGCGGTCTTTTTCAGGAATGGTGATGTTCAGGCGGTCGCAGAGTGCGTCGAGGGAGTGTTCCTCGTTGGTGCCAAAGACGACGGCGGACAAAAGCACGGTGTCGAGGACAGGATGGGTCCACTCGACGCCCATTTCGCCCTGAAAACGACGCAGAAGGCCGATGTCGAAGGGGGCGTTGTGGGCGACGAGGACGGCGTCGCGGGCGAAGTGGTGGAGGGCGCGGCCACCTGTGGCAATGTCGGGAGCGCCTTTGACGTGGTCGTCGGTGACGTGGTGAATTTTACTGGACGCGGACGGGATCGGGCGGCCGGGGTTGATGTAGGTGTTGATGTGTTCGCCGTCGACGATGCGACCGTTCAGAACGCGCACTGCACCGATCTGGACAATGGCGTCGTCTTGCACTGAAAGGCCGGTGGTTTCGGTGTCGAACGGGACAAAGCAGAGGTCCGAGAGCGGGGTGTCTTTGATCTCGCGGGTTTCGGCGGCGTTCATCAGGTCGAAGTCAAAGACAAGCGGGCGGGCTTCGATGGGTTGCGCGTCATCGGCGTTGACTTCGATGAAGATCATATGGCCATCGTCTCCGAGGGCTTTGATGCGGGCGTCGAATTGTCTATTTTTGTCAATGTCTTGCAGCTTGAAGGGAACCTCACCGCAGGTATTGGTAAGGTTAGATTTGGCGTCTTTGAAGGCGGCGAGGTCGAAGTAATCGGCAAGCGGAGCTTTGAGGCGCGGTGGCGCGATCTGGGAAAGGACGCCAGCGGCCTGGCCGTCGTAGAGGACGATCTCGTCTGCCGGGTTCAGGAGCAGGGTGGCGATGGGGATTTCGGTGAGGAGGGCGGTGAGGCGGTCGCTTTCGGCGCGCAAGCGCTGGGTTTCGCGCGCGACTTTGGAGGCGGTGTCCATGACCGAAGTGCTGACCGATTGCGTGAGGGCGGCGGCGGCGGGGGCGAGGTCTCCGAGGTAGCGGGCGGTGTCTTCGTCGACGGTGGTTTCGACGTCGGAATGGGCGCGCAGGCGCAGGTGGGCGGAGAGGCGGTTGATCGGTTTGGCGACGTTTTCGTCAAAGA
>JABDQU010000137.1 GCA_013042105.1 Boseongicola sp. | reverse complement strand
TCTATTACCTGTCGGACCGCGAAACCCGCCTGACCTACACCCCCGGCACCCACGCCCGCGCCCATATGGACGCCCGCATCGCCTTCCTTCTGACCGAGCTTGAAGTCACGCTATGGATGCGCTCCCGGCACACTTACGTCATGCCTGAAAAGCTGCGCCACCCCGAGATTTTCCCCCTGCTCGACACCGATTTCCGGCACGCCAACAAAAAATTCGACACCCTCCTCGTAGATGCAGACTTCTTCGGCGGCGACAGCTTCACTATCGCCGACATCATCGCAACGCATTGCCTCTTCTGGGCCACCGATTTCCACGAAATCTCCGACAAAGCCCAATCCTACCTCGACCGCATGAAAACCCGCCCCGGCTGGACCGCCTCCCAAAAGAACCGCTAAAACCGGTTATTACTGGCCCAGAAATATCCCGGGGGAGTCGCGAAGCGACGGGGCCTCACGGCGATTGCTGGCAATCGCCTGCCGGCAACACATTGCTAGCAATGTGTGAGAGGCTGCCCCCTCGTGACCGCACATCACCTGCGCGTCGCTAAATCAGCTCCTGCGCGCTATCATCTTTATTAAACTGAAAAACGGAGCACTCAAATGGGCGTGATGATCAACGGCACCTACCACGCAGAAGACCCCGGCCCCGACACCTCATCAGGCGGCGAGTTCAAACGCGCCGAAGCCAAAATCCGCGACTGGATCACGCCGGATGGCCCGTTCACGCCCGATGCTGACCGCTATCACCTCTATGTCGCGTGGAATTGCCCATGGGCGCACCGCGCGCTCATCGCACGCGAAATGCTCAACCTTAAACCAGCAATATCAGTCTCTTACGCCCGCCCGCGCCGCACGGATCAAGGCTGGGTTTTCGATGACACAGGCGAATTCAGCGACCCGGAACTCGGTGTCTCCGCCATTCATCAGGTCTACGCCTATCAGTCCCCCGGCTACACAGGCCGCTGCACAATGCCCGTCCTTTGGGATCGCGAAACAGGGCAGATCGTCTCCAACGAAAGCGCCGATATCATCCGCATGTTCGGCACCTTCAACAACGCCCCTGACCTCTACCCAGAGAACCTCCGACCCCAGATCGACGCCTGGAACGACCGCATCTACCCAACTCTCAACAACGGCGTCTACCGCGCTGGTTTCGCCCGCACACAGGACGCCTACAGCACCGCAGTCGCGGAAGTCTTCGAGACCCTCGACGCTGTTGAGGCCCAACTCCAGAAAACCGAATTTCTCGCCGGAGACACTCTGACCGAAGCCGATATCCGCCTCTTCCCGACCCTCGCGCGTTTCGATGTCGCCTATCACTACGCCTTCAAATGCAACATCCGCCGCATCACCGACTACCCCGCCCTCTGGGCCTACGCGCGCAATTTCTACGCCCGCCCCGGCATAGCTGAAACCGTCCGATTTGATGTCTACAAAAACGGCTACCACTCAAAATCCGAACTTCGTAACCCCCTCGGCATCATCCCCGCTGGCCCCGAAATCGACTGGCGTATCTAAGCAGCGCGATACGCCAAAGCCTGAGCCGCCGCCGCCCGCCCCGTCGCCAAACAGCCGGTAATCAGATACCCGCCGGTTGGTGCGTCCCAGTCCAGCATCTCGCCCGCCACAAAGACCCCCGGTCGCGCGCGCAACATGAAGCCGTCCAACGCCTCCCACGCCACGCCCCCCGCCGTCGAAATCGCCTCATCCAGCGGGAACAACCCCGCCACAGGGACCGGCACCGCCTTCACCAAAGCCGCCAGATCAGCGCCCTCCGGCAAAGGCCGCGCCCATTCCATCAGTAACGCGCGCTGCACAGATGACAGCCCCAGAGCTTTGCGCAAATAGTTGGAAACACTCATCTTTCCACGCGGCCTCTCTAACTTCAGCGTTACTTCTTCAACCGACCACTCCGGCACCAAATCCACCGTCAACGCAGCCCCCTCGCGCACAGCCCGCGTCACCTCATAAACCCCGCCGCCTTCCATCCCGCGCTTGGAAATGACCCACTCGCCCCGCGTCAAGACCTCCCCGGCGCGCAAAGCCGTCCCTTTCACCGGCGTGCCGAAGGCCCCCGCCATGTGATCCGACCAATCCACCAAAAGCCCCGCATTTGACGCCTCAAACCCCCGACAATCGATCCCGTCTGTGGCAAAAACCTCCGCCCAAACCCCGTCCGAGCCTAGCCGCGCCCAGCTTCCGCCACCCAGCGCCATCACCGCCACATCCGCCGAGATCCGCACCTCACCGTCAGGCGTCGAAAACACGAACTTCGCCCCATCCCAGCCCGTCCACCGCCACCGAGTGCGCACCTCAACACCCAGCTCTGCCAACCGCCCCATCCAACGGCGCAACAACGGTGACGCCTTCATAGCCCGCGGAAACACGCGCCCGGTCGTCCCGGTAAAAATCTCTTCACCCAGACCCCGCGCCCAGTCCTGCACAGCCTCCGGCCCAAACGCCTCAATCGCCCCGCGAGACGCCTCCGCCCCATCTCCAAACCGCGCCAAGAACGCCGCTTCCGCCTCATCCTTCGTCAGGTTCAACCCCGACTTTCCGGCCATCAGAAACTTGCGCCCCACTGACGGCATCGCGTCCACCACAACCACCGACAAACCACCCGCCGACAATACCTCGGCCGCCGCCAACCCCGCAGGCCCGGCGCCCACAACCAAAGCCTCAACCTTGCCATCGCGCGAAATTCCACCACTTTCCTCAGACATGAGCGATCCCATCTGTCCCCTCTGCGACCGCCCGATCCCGCCGGACGCCAAGCAAAGCCAGCACCACCTCACGCCCAAACTGCGCGGGGGCAAGCACGGCCCCACCGTTCTTCTTCACCAAATCTGCCACAATGAAATCCACGCCACCCTCACCGAAACCGAACTTGCCCGCGACTTCGACACACCCGAAAAACTCCGCGAACATCCCCGCCTCAAAGCCTTCTTCGCATGGGTCGCCAAACGCCCGCCAACGTTCCACTCCAAAACGCCCGGAGCACGCCGCAAGAAACGCTAACTCGATGGGATTAAACCCTTAATCGCCGCCACATGCGCCTGACCCGCGGTGCAGGCATCCACGACCATGCCCCGCGCCGCCGTCATCACATCCGCATCCACCGCGTCCAATAATCCCAACGCTTTCGCCTCGTCCGCACCAATCTTCTCACCGGCCAGAAACACCCGCCGCGCCGCCGACCCACCGGCCAACGCCACCATCCGCGCCGGGTCCGAGGGCTGCGGCAAGAACCCTAGCTTCATCACCGGATAGAACATCGATGCCCCCGGCACAGCCACCCGCAAATCACACGCCAAGACCATGCCCAATGCCCCACCAGCCGCCGTCCCGTTCAACGCCGCGACTGTCAACGCCGGACAGGCCGCAATCGCGCCCGACAACCGCTCCCAAACCGGATCAACCGCCAAACCAGCCCGCGCCGCATCCAGATCCGCGCCTGCACTGAACACACGCCCCGCGCCCGTCAGAACCACCGCACAAACATCCGGGCCAATTCCCTCAACCGCATTGGCCAACGCGCCCAGCATCTCGCCGGTCAACGCATTCGCCTTGTCCGGCCGGTTCAACGTCAGCGTCAGAACTTCGCCATCAAACGAGGTTTCAATCATTCGATCAGCCCAACCGCGCGCCGGATACCGTCATCGCGCAGCGAAATATCCTGCCCCAGATACCCATCCGCATCCGACCCACACATCCAGACCAAGGCCTTCGCAGGCCACTCGGGTGGAATATGCACCGACCAATCCAACTGGCTCACCGGATTGACACCACTCTCCTTGATCTCACGCTGCATCTCAGTGGCCACCGTCCCCGGAGACAACCCGATCACCCGCACACCGGCTTCCCGGTTCTCCTTGTCGCCCATCATTGTCAGCATCAAAACACCCGCCTTCGAGGTGCAGTAATGCGACCAGCCCTCAATCGCATTGGTCGCCGCCCCCGACGAAATGTTCAAAATCGAGCCACCGCCCCGCGCAATCATCCCCGGCAAAACCGCGCGCATGCCATAGAAAACACCCTTCAGATTGACGTCGATCACCCGATCCCAGTCGTTCGGATCAATCGCCGCCAGATGCGCGACCGGCTCGATCATGCCTGCGTTGTTCACCAGAACATCAACGGACCCAAACGTGTCTTCCGCCGCCTGAACAGCCCGCTCGACCTCCCAAAACTTGCTGACATCACAAGGGATTGCCAACGCCTGATCCCCGATCTCACCGGCGATCCCGACAATTGCATCCTGCCCGCGTGCCACCAGAACCACGTTCGCACCAGCACGCGCAAATTCCCGCGCCGCCGCCTCTCCGATCCCGCGACTTGCGCCGGTGATCATCACTGTTTTGCCATGAACCGACATGTTTGACCTCATTTATGCCATACTGCGTGTTACAACAGTCACGCTTATCCCAGTCAGGAACCGGGCAACACCCTTGCCTTGACGACCCCTCACAGACGCACGAGTGTATCGCCCAAACCCCCAATTTAAACCGGAAATGATATTATGCCGCTTTTTCGCACCCTCACACTGACATCCGCTATCGCCCTGGCGGCAGGGCCCGCCCTCGCCGAGGTCACCCCGACCGAGATTTGGGACGACTGGCAGTCGCTCCTTGCCAACTACGGGGCAGAAGTATCGTTCGACCGCACCAGCAATCAGGGCGACAGCCTGTCAATCATCGGGCTGACCGCCGAGTTTGCAGTCGTTGACGGCAGTTCAAGCTGGGACATCGGCACCCTGACCTTCAACGGCAACAGCGACGGCAGCGTGACCGTCGTCATGGAAGACGAAATGGCTCTGACCATCGCCATGTCAGGACCGGAAGATCAGGAAGGCAGCGTTGGCATGACGATGAGGATGCCCGGCGCTGAAATCATTGCCTCGGGCAGCATGGACGCGCTGCGCTATGACTTTGACTATCCCACCATTGAACTGACAGAATTCACCATTGAAGGCGACGACGTCCCCGACGACATCCCTGTCGAGATCAGTATCGCCATGTCGGCGCTGGATGGGTTCCTTGAATTCACCGATCCCGATACGCGCGCCTATATCAGCGAAAATACCATCGCTCTGATCACCATGGCCATGGCCTTTCAGGGCGAAACCGCCGAGCAAGGCGCAGGCGCGTTCAACCTGACGATGAAAGACCTCAATCAGACCACAACGGGCACGATGGGCACCATTGCCGCCAACATGTCCATGGCTCAGATGATCGAGGCGGGCACCCGTCAGGTCGGAACAGGCACCCACGGCGAGGTCACCTACGACTTCAACATCGACACGCCGGATGGGTCGTTCCAGATGGCAGCCGCCGCCATGTCCGGCGAGATTTCCGGCGCCATCACCGACAACGGTATCTCCTATGGCGGCACCACGAACGACGTCACCATGTCCATCAGTGGCTCGACAATCCCGCTGCCACCTCTGACCTTCAAAATGGCCGAAACCGGCGGCACCTTCGCGATCCCTCTGGTCCCGGGTGACGACGCCCAACCCTTCGCGCTTGCCTTCAAAATTGCCGGTCTCGAAATAAACGACATGCTCTGGGGCATGGTCGATCCAGTGGGCCAGCTGCCCCGTGATCCGATTAATCTCATCATCGACACAAGCGGCAACCTGACAATCCTCGAAGACTTCACCGCGCCCGACTACGCCGAAAGCCCCGAACCGGGCATCCCCGGCACCATCGAAGACCTGAACATCAATGCCCTGCAACTCTCGATCGCAGGCGCAGAACTCACCGGCGACGGAGCCTTTGTCTTTGACAACTCGATGGGCATGCCGATGCCGACTGGTGTTGCAAACCTGATGCTCACGGGCGGCAACGGTCTTCTCGACACGCTTGTCGGCATGGGTCTCGTCCCCGAAGAACAGGCGACAGGCGTGCGCATGATGCTCGGCCTCTTCGCCCGTCCCGGCGAAGGCGAAGACACGTTGCAATCGACCATTGAAATGAAAGAAGACGGCTCGGTGCTTGCCAACGGCCAGCGCATCCGCTGACACGAGGCTTCATATCAAACTCCCAAAGCGGCGTCCTCCGGGGCGCCGCTTTCGCATTTAAACCCCCCAGACCTTGCGACGCCCCGCCTCGCGGACTACCTCGTGACTAACCCTCCCAAAGGAAGCCGCATGACCGACCTCGCCAACCTGACCGACGCCCTTTTGACCGCCGCCAAGAAGGCAGGCGCCGAAAGCGCCGACGCCATCGCCACCAACGGCACATCGGTCACCATCAACGTCCTGAACGGAGCGCTCGAACAAGCCGAACGCGCCGAAGGTACCGACATCGGCTTGCGCGTCCTGATCGGCAAACGCCAGGCCTGTGTCTCCGCCTCCGACACCTCCGCCGACACCATCACCACAATGGCCGAACGCGCCGTCGCCATGGCCCGCCTCGCCCCCGAAGACCCGCATATCGGCCTCGCCGACCCCTCTGAAATCACTCACACCTGGGACATCGCCGCCCTCGACCTCGTCGAAGACGCCGATGAGCCCGACGCCGAACACTTCCAAAACGCCGCCCTCGAAGCCGAAGCCGCCGCGCTTTCGCACAAAGGCATCACGCAGGCCGACAGCGTCACCGCAGGCTATTCCAACACCGCCATCCACCTCGCCGCCACGAACGGTTTCTCCGGGGGTTACGGGCGCACCTCCCACGGCCTTTCCTGCGTCGCCATCACCGGCACCGGCACCGACATGGAGCGCGACTACTTCGGCGACAGCCGCTCCCACGCCGCCGACATGGTGAGCGCCACCGAAATCGGCCACATCGCCGCCCAGCGCACCCTTGAACGCGCAGGCGCAACCAAACCGCCAACCGGCAGCTACCCCGTCCTCTACGACGAACGCATCTCGTCGGGCCTGATCGGCCACCTCCTGCAGGCCGCCAACGGCGCCTCCATCGCGCGCGGCTCATCCTGGCTGCGCGACCGCTTGGGCGAAGAAGTCCTCCCCCAAGGCATCACCCTCACCGAAGACCCCCACCGCGCACGTATCCGTGGCTCAAAACCGTTTGACGCCGAAGGCCTCGCCACCCGCCCGCGCAATATCGTCGAAAACGGCACCCTCATGGGCTGGACCCTCGACCTCGCCACTGCGCGCAAACTGGGAATGAAAAGCACCGCCTCTGCCGCCCGAGGCACCGGTGGCCCCCCAAGCCCGTCCACCGGAAACGTCACCATGACCCAAGGTGACAAGTCCCGCGAAGACCTCATCCGCGACATGGGCACCGGCCTCCTTGTGACCTCCCTCATCGGCTCCACGATCAACCCGACCACGGGCGACTACTCGCGCGGTGCCAGCGGCTTTTGGGTCGAGAACGGCGAAATCACCTATCCAGTCACCGAATGCACCATCGCCGGCAACCTCCACGACATGCTCGCAACCCTCATTCCCGCCAACGATGCGCGCGCCCACCTCTCCCGGGTCATCCCCTCCCTCCTCGTCGAAAGCCTCACGATTGCCGGTGAGTGACCTCGACCTTCTGAAGAACGCCGCGCTGGAAGCCGGAACAATCGCCCGCCACTACTGGCGCGACGACCCACAGGTCTGGGACAAAGGCGGCGACGACCCGGTGTCCGAAGCCGACTTCGCCGTCGACACCTACCTCAAAACCGCCCTCCTCGCCGCGCGCCCCGACTACGGCTGGGTCAGCGAAGAAACCGAAGACGACCCCGCCCGCTTTGACAAAACCCGCACCTTCGTTGTCGACCCCATCGACGGCACCCGCGCCTTCGTCGCCGGTGAAAAAACATGGGCACACTCGCTGGCCATCGTCGAAAACGGCCAGCCCGTCGCCGCCTGCGTCTATCTGCCCGTGCGCGACAAACTCTACCTCGCCACAAAAGGTGGCGGCGCCACCCTGAACGGCGATCCCATCAAGGCCACCAAATACGCTTTCTCCCGCGACACGACGCTCCTCACGCCAAAAGTCACCCTGAAACCAGATTTCTGGAAATCGACACCGCCCGACTTCCAACGCCACTTTCGCCCCTCGCTCGCGTATCGCCTCGGCCTCGTCGCAGAAGGACGCTTTGACGGCATGCTGACACTCAGACCAAGCTGGGAATGGGACATCGCCGCTGGCGCGCTCCTTGTCACCGAAGCCGGAGGCCGCGCCACCGACCGGCGCGGCGCCCCTCTCACCTTCAACACACCCAGCCGCCAATCCTCAGGCGTCGTCGCGGCGGGCATCGGCGTGCATCCCGCGCTCATCGACAGACTGGCCTGACCGGCGCGGCTTCCTTCTTTTTGGCTAAAATATCCCCGCCGGAGGCTAACGTCGATTTATAAAATCGACGGCCGCCAACACATTGCTTGCACTGTGTGCGTGGCAGCTTTCGTGGCGCGCAAGCGCCAGAGATCTTCCTTACCAAACCCCTAATCCCGCGCGCGGGCGCACCGACGTAATACCGACGTGATACCGACGTCATACCGACGTTGGAAAACCGCGCATTTCGCGCGCTCACTTGACCCCAGACTGCCAGCGTTTAGCCTGTGCGCAACCAAACAGGAGACCCCAATGACCCAACGCCTGCACCTCGTCTTCGGAGGAGAGCTTACAGATCCCTCGACAAACGTCTTCCGGGACGTCGATGACATTCATATCGTTGGAATTTTCCCTGATTATGCAACGGCTTATAACGCATGGAAATCCGAGGCTCAGCGCACCGTAGACAATGCCCACATGCGCTATTTCATCGCTCATTTGCACCGCCTGCGCGACGAAGAAACCCAAGCCTCATCAACCGAGGAGCTGGGAGACTGACGACACCCAAACCCCGCCTCATTTCGCGCATGCTCTTCGGCGCCACCCGCCTCGCCGACCGCACCCTGCGCCGCAACAACCCAAGTCCCCCCGAACGCGACCCCGAGCGTCTGGGGCACCCAACTGTAGAACGCCCAAAGGGCTGTCTTTTATGGCTCCACGTCAGCGATCCGGCCGAAGCCGGCTGCATCTCGGCGCTCACTTCAGAGCTGTCGGCCTTGCGCGATGAGCCCATTTTTGGACTTGTGACATCAGCCGAAAACGCCGCTCCCTTCACCTCAAATGACCCTCGTCTCATTCACCAACTTGTGCCAGGCGACACCAAGGGGTCGGTAAAGCGTTTCCTGGATCACTGGAAACCAGACGTTGGCATCATCGCGGGACCAGCAGACCGCGCAGCACTACTCAGTGAAGCCCATGCCGCTGAAATCCCTCTGTTTCTCGCCGCCAGCACACGCGCCGCCGCGGTTTCTGGTAGCGCGCTCGGCGCTCAGTCAGTTGCTGTCCCTGATATCTTCAGCGGCGTTCTGGTGGCTTCCAGCGCCGATCAAAAAGAACTCGCCCGCCTCGGCCTTCCCACAACACGTTCGATAGTCACCGGACCACTCTGCGACACCGCGCTTCCTCCGCCATGTGACGACGAAGATTTCTCCGAATTGTCCCAGACACTCGGCGGGCGCCCGGTCTGGCTTGCCGCCGAAGTCACAGCGGCTGAGATTCCGATTCTGGAGACCGCGCAGCGCCGCACGATACGCGCCGCACATCGCCTGCTTTTGATTATTGTGCCCCGTGACCCGTCCGAAGGGCTGGCAATTGCCGGCTCGCTGGAAACGCATGGCTGGAGGACCGCGCTGCGCTCGGCAGGCGGACAACCCGATGAAAACGTTCAGGTTTATATCGTCGATACAGAAGAGGACTTAGGTCTTTGGTATCGTGCATCACCGATCACCTATCTCGGCGGATCATTCGATCCCGAGCTTGATATTTCAGACCCTTATGGTCCCGCGACGCTCGGTTCAGCTGTGTTACACGGTCCCGAAGTCAGCGGAGCCGTGCCGCGTATACAGCGCCTCCAATCCGCAGATGCCAGTAAACTCATTACCGAACCGGACGATCTTGGGGATGCGGTATTCCAGCTCATGTCACCCGATCAGGCCGCCCTGCTTGCCCACGCCGCATGGGCGACGACGTCAGAAGGCGCGCCTGCGGTCGAAGCACTTGTCTCCATGATTAATCGCGCGCTCGATGGCGAGGTTCCGGACTGATGCGCGCGCCATCCTTCTGGCAAAACGCGCCTGATGCACCCGGTTGGCAAGCAAAGGTCCTGTCACCA
>JABDQU010000136.1 GCA_013042105.1 Boseongicola sp. | reverse complement strand
GTCTGCAACTGGGCGCGATCATTGCGTTTGCGATCATCACCGAGACCGTTTTCCAGTGGCCCGGGGTCGGTTTGCTGTTCATCAACGCGATCCAATTCGTCGATATTCCGGTGATGGCGGCTTACCTCATGCTGATTTCGGTGATGTTCGTCGGGATCAATCTGATCGTCGATTTGCTGTATTTCTGGGTCGATCCGCGCCTGCGCGTTGATCGGGCGGGAGGGCACTGATGCGACTTCAGGGCTCTTGTCATTGCGGGGCGGTTTCGTTTTCCGTTGAGGCACCATTCCCGGTGCCCTTTAACCTTTGTTACTGCTCGATATGCCGGAAGACGGCGGGGGCCGGAGGCTTTGCGATTAACCTTGGCGCAAAAGCGGACACGCTTGAGGTGACGGGCCGCGAACACGTGCGGACCTATCAGTCCAGCGCGCATATGGAGCGCACGTTTTGCGACACTTGCGGAAGCGCGCTTTGGGGGTATTCGCCGAAATGGCCCGACCTCATTCACCCGCATGCGTCTGCGATTGACACGGAGTTGCCGGTGGCGCCCGAGCGGGTGCATTTCTTCCTGGGCTCGCGGGCCAACTGGGCCGAGCCTTGTCTTGGTGAAGGCGACAATACATTCGACGCATATCCGGCGGAAAGCCTTCAGGCATGGCACGAACGGACAGGGATGACAGCATGAGCGACGTTGATGTGATCGAAGTGGCCAAGGCCGCTGAAAAGGGTCGAATTGCGCGGTTTCGCGAAAGCGACTTCTACTGGAAATTCCGCCGTTCGCCGGTGGCGATGGTCAGTTTCGCAGTCACCGTCGTGCTGGTCCTGAGCGCGGTTTTCGCGCCGCTGATCGCACCCTATAACCCGTTTGATCCGGCCAGTCTGAACCTGATGAACGGCTTTTCCGCACCGGGCGTGCCGAATGCGTTTACCGGCGAGACGTTCCTTCTGGGCACCGACGATCAGGGACGCGATGTGTTGTCAACGATCCTTTACGGGATGCGGATTTCGCTTTTCGTGGGCTTTGCGGCAGTCAGTTTTGCGCTGATCCTCGGGGTCACGCTTGGGCTGATCGCGGGGTATGTCGGCGGGTGGACCGAGACGATCATCATGCGGGTTGCGGACGTGCAGTTGACGTTTCCGAGCATCCTTGTGGCGATGCTGATCTTCGGGGTCGCCAAAGGATTCACACCAGTGGAATACCGCGATCAGATGGCGATCTGGGTGCTGATTATCGCGATTGGCCTGTCGGATTGGGTGCAGTTTGCGCGCGTTGTGCGCGGGGCCACTCTGGTGGAACGCAACAAGGAATACGTGCAGGCCGCACGTCTGATCGGGCGCACATCGCCAGCGATCATGCTGCGCCACATTCTGCCGAACGTGCTGTCGCCGGTGCTGGTCATCGCGACAATCTCGCTGGCGCTGGCGATCATCGCAGAAGCCACGCTGTCCTTCCTCGGTGTCGGAGCACCACCGACGCAGCCGTCGCTTGGCACGCTGATCCGGATCGGGCAAGGCTTCCTGTTCTCGGGCGAATGGTGGATCCTGCTGTTCCCGGCCGCCACGCTTTTGACACTGGCGCTGGCGGTGAACCTGCTGGGCGATTGGCTTCGCGATGCGCTGAACCCGCGCCTGAAATAAGGCTCGGCCACGCCCTTCTTTGGGTCCGGAAAATCCCGGGGAGTCTGGCCCGCATGGGCCAGGCGGGGCAGAGCCCCCTCTTCAGGCGGTGCCTTTGGTCACATCGACCCTTGCGCATCATTGTCCTGACCCCATAACGACGGGTCCCGATGCCAGATCACATGGGTCGCAACGGGCGGTTCCTTTGCTTTACGCAGGAGCAAACTCGCGGGCTTTTCCATCGTTTGCCTGCAAGCGGTGACAATATGGCAGACGTCGCCTGCAAGCCTCTTGAAAACGGTCTGTCAGCCCTTGAAAACTGAGCGGTGCGACAGTGATCAAAGTTTAGGCCTTTGATGGCTTGCTCTTTGGACACGCTGCGGCCCATAAAGTACGAAATCCAAAGGAATGCCTCTTGTCCGAACCGGTCTTGTCTGTCCGAAACCTCGTTGTCGAAATTCCAACCCGAACGGGGGTTTTGAAGCCCGTGGATCGCGTGTCTTATGACATTGCGGCGGGCGAGATCCTTGGGGTGGTCGGGGAAAGTGGTGCGGGCAAGTCGATGACCGGTAATGCGGTGATCGGTCTGTTGGACCGGCCTGCAGAGATCATCGGCGGAGAAATTCTGTTGAAAGGGCGGCGGATCGACAATCTGAACCGCGATCAGTTGCGGCGTATTCGCGGCAAAGAGATCGGCATGGTTTTTCAGGATCCGCTGACGTCGTTGAACCCGCTTTTGCGGATTGGCGATCAGTTGACGGAAACCATGCTGGCGCATCTGGATATCTCGGCGGACGAGGCGCGGGATCGGGCGATTGCGGCATTGGACGAGGTTGGTATTCCGGCGGCCGCCAGCCGGATCGACAGTTATCCGCATGAGTTTTCCGGCGGGATGCGTCAGCGGGTGGTGATCGCTCTGGCGCTGTGTGCCGAGCCTGCGTTGGTGATCGCTGATGAGCCGACGACGGCTTTGGATGT
>JABDQU010000135.1 GCA_013042105.1 Boseongicola sp. | reverse complement strand
GCTGACCGCCGGAAAGCTCGCCCGCGGGTTGGAGGCGTTTGTCGCGCAGGATGGGGAACAGTTCGTATACCTGTTCCATCGTGGCCGAGATATCGTCGCGGCGCAGGAAAGCGCCCATTTCGAGGTTTTCTTCCACGGTCATCGAGGTGAAGATGTTCGAGGTTTGCGGCACGAAGGCCATGCCTTTGGCCACGCGTGCTTGCGGCGTGAGCTTTGTGATATCCTCGCCGTTCAGACGCACCGCACCCGTGCGCACATTCAGCATGCCAAAGACGGCTTTCATAGCGGTGGATTTGCCTGCGCCATTGGGACCAACGATCACAGCGATCTCGCCTTCGTTCACCGAGATTGTGCAATCGTGGAGAATGTCGGCGCCAGTGCCATAGCCACCGGTCATTGCATCCCCGATGAGGAAGGGCTGGCCGTCGCGTGCGCCAGGCTTGCCTTCGGTATCCTTGCCATAGGATTTCAGAGAGCCGCCGCCTTTCGGGTTTGCAATGGAGGCGTCCTTGTTGCCGCGATCGTCTTGATAGGGATTGTCGCTCACGCGCCGGCCTCTTCTTTGACTTTGTTCTTCAGACCGGTACCGAGGTAGGCCTCGATGACTTGTTCGTTTGATTTGATTTCGGCCATGGTGCCTTCGGCCAGCACCTTGCCCTCGGCCATGACGATGACCGGATCGCAGAGGCGGCCGATGAATTCCATGTCGTGTTCGATGACGCAGAAGGTATAGCCGCGTTCTTCGTTAAGGCGTTTGATCGCGTCGGCGATGGTGTTGAGAAGGGTGCGGTTCACGCCCGCGCCGACCTCGTCAAGAAAGACGATCTTGGCGTCGACCATCATGGTGCGCCCGAGTTCCAAAAGCTTCTTCTGGCCGCCGGAGAGGTTGCCTGCTTTTTCGTCTTTCAGGTGATCGATTGTAAGAAATTCAAGGACTTCGTCGGCCTTCTTCAACAAGGCCTGTTCATCGGCGATGATCTTCTTACGACCAAACCATGTATTCCAGATGGCTTCGCCGGATTGACCTCCGGGAACCATCATCAGGTTTTCGCGAACCGTCATCGAGCCGAATTCGTGCGCAATCTGGAAGGTTCTGAGAAGGCCTTTGTGGAAGAGGTCGTGCGGTGGCAGGCCAGTGATGTCTTCGCCCATCATCGTGACGGTGCCGCTGGTGGGTGGCAGACGACCTGCGATGACATTGAAGAGAGTGGTTTTGCCTGCGCCGTTCGGACCGACAAGGCCTGTGATTGAGCGTTCGGCAATTTCGAGAGACGCGCCATCGACCGCGTGAAAGCCGCCGAAGTGTTTATGCAGATCATGGACTTTTATCATTAAGTCAGTGCGCCTTGCCCCAAACAATAAAAGAAGGGTGGCCCAAACACGCCGTTTGGGCCACCCCCTATTTTACGTTTTTTAGCGGAAAGTCACTGTCGAGATATCACCGTCCTTGATCTCGATCTGACGGTAGTTACCGGCACTTTCGCCGGGGCCGATCAGTTCGACGGCAGTTGCGCCGACATAGTCGATCTCGCCGCCTTCAGCGAGAATGTTCAGCGCTTTTTCCAACTCGCCCGGGAAGATCTGTTCGCCCGGTGCGTTTGCGACGTTCATGACTTCGTTCTTGAACTCAGCCGAGTCAGACGAACCCGCGGCCTGCATCGCAAGCATGATGAGCGCAGCGGCGTCATAGCTTTCCGGTGCGAAAGGCGAAGTTGCGTCAAACGCGTCGCCGACTATCTCGACGAACATTGCAGCACCTTCGCTGTCCGTGCCCGGGTGCTGACCCGATGAGCCGTCGATTTCCGAGCCGAAGTTCTCAACCAGAGCCGCCGAGATCATGCCGTCCGGGAAGTGGAACGTATCGAAAGCGCCGGAATCAAGCGCTGCGCGCACGATGCCCGAGCCACCCTGGTCAACGTAGCCAGCCACGACGAGGCGATCACCACCGGCGGATGCCAGGGCGCCGACTTCAGCCGAATAGTCGGCTTTGCCGTCTTCGTGGGCTGCATTGATTGTGACGGTGCCGCCCGCTTCTTCGTAAGCGGCCTGGAACGCATCAGCGAGACCTTTGCCATAGTCGTTGTTGGTATAGGTCACAGCGACTTCCATGATGCCCTGCTCCATGAGCACTTCTGTCATCACAACACCCTGACGGGCGTCAGATGGCGATGTGCGGAAGAACAGACCGTTGTCTTCAACGGTGGACAGGCCCGGTGATGTGGCCGATGGCGAGATCATCACGGTGCCGTTTGGCAGGGCGACGTTCTGCAGAATCGCGCCTGTGACGCCGGAACAGTCAGCGCCCATGATGGCGTGGACGTTGTCGCCGGTAATCTGCTGTTCGGCCACGGATGTCGCTGCGGCCGCGTCGATACACGTCGAGTCACCGCGGATACCTGTGACGGATGCACCGCCCAGCAGCGCGCCGCTTTCGTTGACTTCAGCGATTGCCACTTCTGCGCCGCCAGCCATTTGCTGTGTCAGCGATTCAAGTGGGCCCGTGAAGCCGAGGATGATACCGATCTTGATTTCTTCGGCGTGGCCATCTGCGAAGGCCGCGCTTGTGCAAAGGGCCGTTGCGGCCGAGGCCATGAGTAGTTTTTTCATTTGTTATCTCCCTGGTGAACATTTTTGTTCTGGCAGCGACAATAATGAAGAAAATCGGAATGAAAAGGGGGCTTTACGCGGGTGCCGTAGGGTAAAAAGACCGTGTATTGTGTGGTCTGGCGCGCTTTGGTGACTATTTGAAGCTTCAGACAACGGAGGCAGATCGAATGGTCAGGATTGTTGCGATTCTCGTTTTGTGTTTCGGCGGACAGGCGGGTTTCGCTTTTCAGACTTCGTTGGGGCAGGCGCAGATCGCGCCGATTGTCACCGGGCTGGACCAGCCCTGGGCCTTTGGCTTCTTGCCGGATGGGCGTGTTCTGATCACCGAACGTGAAGGCAGACTGCTTTTGGTGGGCGACACTGTGAACGAGGTTCAGGGCCTACCAGAGATCGCCGATGTCGGGCAGGGCGGTCTTCTGGATGTCTTGGTTCCGCGCGATTTCGCCCGCTCGCGCGAGATTTTCCTCAGCTATGCCAAGCCACAGCGGCGCGGCGCGGGCACGGCGCTGATGCGTGCCCGGTTGTCTGAGGACGGCCTTCGCCTGAGTGACGTCACAACGATCTTCGAGATGGAGCCGGGCACATCGGGTGGTCAGCACTTCGGATCGCGCATTGTGGAAGGGCGGGACGGGACCTTGTTCCTGACCATCGGAGATCGCGGAGACCGAAGTTCAGCGCAAGACCTTGATATCGAGACCGGAACCGTGGTGCGCGTCATGCGCGACGGACGCGTGCCGCGCGACAACCCGTTTGTTGGGCAAAGCGGCGCGCAACCCGAAATCTGGAGCTTTGGTCATCGCAACCCTCAGGGTGCGACGCTTGATCTGGACGGCAACTTGCTGGTGGTCGAACACGGCGCGCGCGGCGGGGACGAGATCAACCGCGTCACCCGGGGTGCCAATTACGGCTGGCCCGTGATTTCCTATGGCCGCCACTACTCGGGGCGCGCCATCGGCGAAGGCACGGCAAAAGAAGGTATGGAACAACCCGCGTTCTACTGGGACCCTTCCATGGCCCCATCCGGCATGATGGTCTATTCCGGTGCGCTCTGGCCTGAATGGCGCGGCGACATCTTCGTCGGCTCACTGAAGTTCGATTATATCTCACGGCTTGACGGCACGCCGCTTGAAGAAGTCGAACAACTCGCCAGCGACGAAACGCTCAGGGTGCGCGATGTGCGAGAAGGACCAAACGGCGGTATCTGGTTCCTTAGCATCGGCAACGGCACACTCTATCGAATGGCACCGAACTGATCCGCTTTCTTTTTGGCTAAAATATCCCCGCCGGAGGCAGATAAAATATCGTGTCGCGCCGACAGGCGCGGCCTTTGGCTTCAGATCGACAATCGGGCGGCCTGTGCGCCGCGCTCGCGGTAGGGGGTCGTGTTATACTGTGCGCGGTAGCATTTCGAGAAATGCGAGGGCGAGGCAAAGCCGCAAGCAAGGGCGACGTTGATCACGCTCATATCGGTTTGCATCAGCAGGTTGCGCGCTTTCTGAAGGCGCAATTCCATGTAATACCGCTTGGGGCTTCGGTTCAGATACCGGCGGAACAGGCGTTCAAGCTGTCGCGTCGACATGCCGACGTCTTTGGCCAAAATCGACGGGCTGATCGGTTCTTCGATATTGGCTTCCATCATCTGGATGACGGCAGAAAGTTTCGGATGTCGCACGCCAATGCGGGTCGGCACGGACAATCGCTGCGTGTCCTGGTCGGTGCGGATCGTGGTATAGATAAGCTGATCGGCCACCGCGCTGGCGAGGTTTTCGCCGTGATCATCGGCGATGAATTTCAGCATCAGGTCAATCGAGGCGGTGCCGCCGGCCGTAGTGAAGGTCGAGCCATCCACAACAAATACGGACTTCGTCAGTGTCACGTCTTCGAATTCCTCAACGAAACTGTCCTGGTTTTCCCAGTGGATCGTCGCGCGTTTGCCATCCAGAAGCCCGGCTTTGGCCAGCGAATACCCGGCCGTGCAAAGTCCGCCCATGCTGACGCCACGGCGCGACTCGCGCCGGACCCAGTTCAAAAGACGTTTGGTTGTCGCGTTGGCAACGTCGATGCCGCCGCAAAGAACCACCGTGTCATCACGCCCGACTTCTTCAAGATCGCTGTCGAGTTTGAAAGACGTCCCCGAAGAGCTTGTGGCTGTATCGCCGCCTTCGCCGACGACGCTCCATTCGTAGAGCGTCTTGCCCGACATGCGGTTGGCAATGCGCAGGCTTTCGATGGCGCAGGCAAAGCACAGCATGGTGAACTGATCGAGCAGCACGAACACAAAGCGGCGTGGTTTGCCGCCGTCGGTCTCAATTTCGATTGTCTGGACTGTTGTATCGTCCATTTTCGCGGTTCCCATCGCAAAGTGTTCAAACACCGAAACACCATTTCACAAGGCGCGGCAAGAGACGTCGCATGCCTTTTCCGACAGGTTTTGTCGCAAACATTGGCGTTGTGGCGGTAAATGTCGGTTTTCAAGCCATGCCTGCTGCCCTATAAGCCTCTCTCGCAATGTGGATATTGTTGTTTTCGAGGACGAACAGATGAGCGATTGGCAGAAAACCGGATGGCGTTCCAAACCCCGGGTGCAAATGCCCGATTATGTGGATGCAGACGCTTTGGCGACAGTTGAGGCGCGACTGGCATCGTATCCGCCTTTGGTTTTTGCAGGCGAAGCGCGTCGTCTGAAACGCGAGTTGGGCGCTGCTGCACGCGGCGAGGCTTTCTTGTTGCAAGGCGGCGATTGTGCAGAGAGCTTTGCGGAGTTCTCGGCCGACAACATTCGCGACACGTTCAAAGTCATGCTGCAGATGGCGATGGTTCTTACGTATGGCGCGAAGGTGCCTGTGGTGAAGGTTGGCCGGATGGCCGGTCAGTTTGCCAAGCCACGCTCGGCCCCGACCGAGGTGAAGGATGGCGTTGAATTGCCGTCCTACCGTGGAGATATCGTCAACGAGCTTGATTTCACCTCCGAAGCGCGCATTCCGAACCCGGACAAGATGCTGCGCGCGTACACGCAGGCGGCGGCGACACTGAACCTGTTGCGGGCGTTTTCTACGGGTGGTTTTGCGGACATTCATCATGTGCACAGCTGGACGCTTGGGTTTGCGGGCGGTGCGGATGCTGAGCGCTATCTCGATATGGCGAACCGCATTCAGGACACGATTGATTTCATGGCTGCTGCTGGCATGACCGGCGAGACGACACATGAGTTGAGCCAGGTTGATTTCTATACCAGCCACGAAGCCTTGCTCTTGGAGTATGAAGAGGCGCTGACGCGGATCGATTCGACGTCTGGTCAGTGGCTGGCGGGATCGGGTCACATGATCTGGATCGGCGATCGCACGCGGCAGCCCGACGGCGCGCATGTGGAGTTTGCCAGCGGTGTGCAGAACCCGATTGGTCTGAAGTGTGGTCCGACGACGACGGCGGAAGATCTGAAGGTGCTTATGGCCAAGCTCAATCCGAACAACGAAGACGGTCGTTTGACGCTTATTGCCCGCTTTGGGGCGGGCAGCGTTGGGGATCACTTGCCGCGTCTGGTGAAGACGGTGAAGGAAGAAGGCGCGAATGTGCTTTGGTCCTGTGATCCGATGCATGGCAACACGATCAAATCATCGACGGGTTATAAGACGCGTCCGTTTGAGAGCGTGTTGCGCGAAGTGCGCGAGTTCTTTCAGGTGCATTCTGCCGAGGGCACGGTTCCCGGTGGTGTGCATTTCGAGATGACCGGTCAGGACGTGACCGAGTGCACCGGCGGTGTGCGTGCGGTCAGTGATGAAGATCTTTCGGATCGCTACCATACGGCATGTGACCCACGCCTGAACGCTTCGCAGGCTTTGGAACTGGCGTTTCTTGTGGCGGAAGAGCTGAGCGCGCGTCGAACAGGGGCGGTTGCGGCAGCTGTCGGCTGATGGGTTGTTCATGAAACAGGAAAAGGCCCGCCGTTTGTGCGGGCCTTTTTTGTTGTTGCATTCGCATTATGAATGTTCGGGCGTATTGTCCGAGACGAGGCGCAAATGCGGTGTTTTTAAAGGCGCTTTCGACGGTGTCTGGGCGCGGTGCGCTAGGGGCGCCGTTTGCGGCAAGGGTGCGCGGGCCGGGCGATCCTGTTCGTCGGTTTCGGATTTCCCGCGAAGCTGCGTGATGTCTTCACCGGAGTAGCCGACAAGCCCGCGACGGCTTTGACCAATGATCTCAAGCCTGCGTGGCGTTCGCCCGACGGTTCCGGACATGACCACCACGCCAAGCGCGCGGCTGACCTCGCCAAGGTCGCTGCGCAAGGGCAAAAGCATCATGTCGCCACAGAGTTCTGCGCGCCCGAAACCTTTGGCCGCATTGAGTTCGAGACGCACAACGGAAGGGTCGTCGAAAACGGCCTGCATCGCACTAGAGAGCTTTTCGCGTGACGCCGGGTCGAAAACAGCAGAAGCGGGCAGGCCGCGCACCTCGGTTCCCATCAGTTCGCTTAAATGCGCACCGGCAATCCGAAAACGTGCAAGGCCGGTCGAGATGCGTTCAAGAATGAACACATGCGCCAAGGCACCTTGCAGAGCGCGGGGGTCGACCTCGCTGCGCGACGGCACAAGCCGACGCCCGCGAATGTCTTCCCAATGCGCTTCCACCTGCGCCAGAAAGGGGCGCACGTTGCGGCCCCGAAAGGCGGTCAGTTCAACGATCTGGTCGCCGCCTGCGCCGCTGCTATCATCGCGATACGTCATCTCCCACGCTTTCCCGGAGCGCGTATTGTTCGCTCCGACCCTCTCTGTTACCCACAAAACGACTATGCCAGAAAGCGCGGTGCGTTTCCGCTTCTTTCTTACCAAAAGGTTAATGACGATGACTGAGACACGAGAAAACGACCGCGCGGCTGGCTTGCGGTCGATGACGGGGTTCGGGGCGTTGAAGGGTGTGTCTGGCGACTGGTCTTTCAGTGGCGACATTCGGGCGGTGAACGGTCGCGGGCTCGATATGCGGTTTCGCGCCCCCGACTGGATTGAGGGATTGGAGCCGGTGTTGCGCAAGGCGGTGCAGGGGCATGTGTCGCGCGGCAGTGTGACGGTGTCGATCCGGGTGACGCGTGACGAGGCGGCGCCGACGCTGGCGCTGAATGCCGCACAGTTTCAGGCGACGTTGGAGTTGTTGAGCGAGATTGAGGCGGGCGCGTCGGCGCACGGGCTTGCCTTGGTTCCGACAAAGGCCAGCGACATCGCGGCGATGCGCGGTGTGGTCGAGCAGCGCGATGCAGGCTCGGGCGATACGGCGGCGTTGCGGGGCGCGATTGCGGCTGCCTTTGATGCGGCTTTAACGGCTTTTGATGAGGATCGCGCGCGGGAGGGGGCGGCATTGAGTGCCGTTCTGTTGCAGCAATTGGACGAAGTTGAGCGATTGCAGGGGCTTGCCGCTGAAGCGGCTGGTGCGCGGGCTGATGCCGCGCGGGCGGGCATGGAGCGCAATCTGGCGCGTCTGTTGGAGGCAACCGAGGTGCCGGATGAGGCGCGCCTGATGCAGGAGTTGGCGTTGATCGCGGTGAAGACGGATGTGACCGAGGAGCTGGAC
>JABDQU010000116.1 GCA_013042105.1 Boseongicola sp. | reverse complement strand
CCGGGTCGCTGGCGTGATCAATGAAACGCATTTTTACGACCCCGTTCATGCGCGAATCTATGAGATTGCCTCGGCGCGAATCGCGAAGAACGCCTTGGCTTCGCCAGTGACGCTGAAGGCCTTCCTTGAAGACGATCCGGGCCTGAAGGAACTGGGCGGACCGAACTATCTGGTGCGGCTTGCCGGAGCGGCGATTTCGTCCTTCGCGGCACGCGATTATGCGCAAATGATCTATGATCTCGCGATCCGCCGAAAACTGATGGATCTCGGGCGCGATATTTCCGACAAAGCGTCCCGCGTTGAAGTGCAGTCCGAACCGCGCGAGCAGATCGTGGACGCCGAACAGGCGCTTTACAAGCTGGCAGAAGCCGGACAGGTCAATCAGGGATTTCAAAGTTTTCTCAGTGCGGTAACGGATGCAGTTAATGTTGCAAACGCAGCGTATCAACGTGACGGCGGCATGTCAGGCATTTCGACCGGACTGCAGGACATGGACAAGAAGCTTGGTGGTTTGCACAAATCGGACCTGTTGATTTTGGCGGGCCGTCCCTCGATGGGAAAAACCTCGCTGGCCACGAACATCGCGTTCAACATTGCCAAGGCCTACAAGCGTGGATTGAAACAGGACGGCACCGAAGGCGCGGTCGATGGTGGCGTTGTCGGATTTTACTCGCTTGAGATGTCGTCCGAGCAACTGGCGGCGCGGATTTTGTCGGAAGCCTCGGAAGTGCCATCAGAGCAAATTCGGCGCGGTGACATGACAGAAGCGGAATTCCGCAGGTTCGTTGAGGCGGCGAAGTCGCTTGAGGCCTGCCCCTTGTTCATCGACGACACGCCCGCCCTGCCGATCAGCCAATTGGCGGCGCGTGCCCGCCGTCTGAAGCGTGAGCATGGGCTGGACGTGCTGATCGTGGACTACTTGCAGTTGGTGCGGCCAGCGTCTGCCAAGGACAGCCGGGTGAACGAAGTCTCGGAGATCACACAAGGTTTAAAGGCGATTGCGAAGGAGCTGGATATCCCGGTGATCGCACTTTCACAGTTGTCGCGTCAGGTCGAGAACCGCGAAGACAAGCGACCTCAGCTCTCGGATCTGCGGGAATCGGGTTCGATTGAGCAGGACGCGGACGTCGTGATGTTTGTGTTCCGCGAGGAATACTACAAGGAACGCGAGAAGCCGGGCGATCACGAATTGGAAGCCATGGCGAAGTGGCAGGAAGAGATGGAGCGCCTTCATGGGCGCGCCGAGGTGGTGATTGGCAAGCAGCGACACGGACCAATTGGCACGGTTGAGTTGTCGTTCGAAGGGCGCTTTACGCGCTTTGGCAATCTTGTGAAGCCATGGCAGCAGGACGGCGGTGGTGGCGACGTCGGATTTTAAGGGGCTTGGGCCTTGGGGGGCATCATGAAAGTTGGGTTCATTGGACTTGGGGCCATGGGACTGCCGATGACCGCCCGGCTGGCAGAAGCCTTCCCGGGCAATGTCGTTGTCTTTGATCCGAATCCGAGCGCAATCCAAGCGGCTGTGACCGATTTTGGTGTTACGGCCGGGGCCTCAATTGCGGACGTGGCCGAGCGTGTCGATGTCCTGTTCACCTGCGTGCCCAACAACGACACAGTGCGAAGCGTTTACCTTCGCGAAGACGGCGTCGCCCCGGCAATCCGCGAGGGAGCAATCACCATTGATTGCTCGACCGTTGGCCCGGACGCCACGCGCGACGTTTACGCCGGTCTGAAGGCGGTGGGCGCGCAGCATCTGGATGCCTCAATGCTGGGGTCGGTGAAGCAAGCCAATGAGGGCACAATCAGTTTCGTCGTGGGTGGCGATGCGGATGCCTTTGAGCGCGCCCTGCCAGCTTTGAAGGCCTGTGGCGAGATGATCCGGCATTGCGGAGGCTCGGGCGCAGGAAATCACATGAAACTGATCCACCAGACATTGGTGGCCGGACATGCGGCCGCCGTGGCCGAGGCGATGGGCTTATGCCTGGAGACCGGCGCGGATGTGGAAGCGTTTTACGATATCGTCACGCAAGGCACGGGGTTTGCCTATTCGCGCTACTTCGAAAACCGCGTGCCGCGGATGCGTGATGGCGATTTCTCACCTCTGTTTTTCCTGAGGTTCATGTTGAAGGACGCGCGTTTGGCGCGGGATATGGCGGCAAATCCAGAGGCCTATCCGGTTCTGGCCAGCGTGATTGCGACGATGGAAGACGCTGAGGCTTTGGGCCACGGGGACGCAGATTTTTCGGCCACAATGAAGGCTTTGGAAGCGCGACTTGGGGTTGCCATCGCGAAGTCGTAAGCGGCGCGCGGTCTGCCGATGCGGTCCTTAAGGTATTT
>JABDQU010000113.1 GCA_013042105.1 Boseongicola sp. | reverse complement strand
AACCGACGCCGGCCTGATGATGTATATTCCGTCAAACGGCCGGCAATTCATCAATACGAGTGAGGCCCGCGCCAGTTCCTCATCCCCATTGGTCGCGCGCGTGGTGGGTAAACAGTGTTAGGCGGAGCAGCGTCCCGGCAGCTCCGCCTTTTTCTTTTGTCGAAAGATCAGCCCTGAGCGGCTTTTGCGACTTCGGCTGCGAAGTCTTCTTCTTTCTTTTCAATGCCTTCGCCGACTTCGAGGCGAACGAAGCCAGTGATCGTCACGCCAGCGGCTTCCGCAGCTTTGCCGACGGTTGTCTTGCCGTCTTCGCTTTTGACGTAAGGCTGGTTTAGCAAAGTGACTTCGGAAAGCCACTTCTGCATGCGTCCACCGATCATCTTTTCGATAACGGCTTCTGGCTTGCCGCTTTCACGGGCGATGTCCATCTGGATCGCCTTCTCTTTTTCGATCGCGCTTGCATCAAGGTCGGCTTCGGAAAGTGCGGCCGGGTTGATGGCGGCGATGTGCATGCCGACGCCGCGTGCAAAGTCCGCATCGTCGCCCGAGTAGGCCACGAGAACGCCGATCTTGCCCATGCCGTCTGCAGCGGCGTTGTGGACGTAGGTGGCCACGTTGTCGCCCGAGATCTTGGCCATGCGGCGCACGCCCATGTTCTCGCCGATTTTCGCAACAGCGTCCGTGACGACGTCAGCCACGGGCTTGCCGTTGATTTCGGCGGCTTTCAGGGCTTCGACATCGTCTACAGTGCCAGCGACAGTTGCGATGCTTGCGACCATGGCCTGGAATTCAGCGTTCTTGGCGACAAAGTCGGTTTCCGAGTTGATCTCGACGGCGACAGCTGTGCCGCCGGATGCGGAAACGCCGACGAGGCCTTCTGCGGCGGTGCGACCGGATTTCTTTTCGGCCTTTGCAAGGCCCTTGGTGCGCAACCAGTCCTGAGCGGCTTCCATGTCGCCGTCATTTTCGGTCAGCGCCTTCTTGGCGTCCATCATGCCTGCGCCGGATTTCTCGCGCAGCTCTTTTACAAGTGCAGCTGTGATTGCCATTTCGGCTCTCCTTGAAATGTAATGGGTGCGGGCGCGACTTTCGCCGCGCCCTGATCAGTCTTAACGGTCAGTGCCAGCCTTATTCGGCTTTGGCGGCTGCCGCAGCTTCTTCTTCAGCAGGTGCTTCGGCAGCGGGAGCTGCTTCAGGTTCGACTGCTTCTTCGACGGCTTCTTCCAAAGCGCCGAGGTCAACGCCTGCGGCGCCGAGCTGAGCGCTCATGCCGTCGAGAGCTGCGCGGCTGGCCAGATCGCAATAAAGTGCGATGGCGCGGGCTGCGTCGTCGTTGCCGGGGATGATGTAGTCCACACCATCGGGCGAGCAGTTCGTGTCGACCACAGCCACAACAGGGATGCCGAGCTTCTTGGCTTCGGCGATGGCAAGATCTTCCTTGTTCACGTCAATGACGAAAATCAGGTCAGGCACGCCGCCCATTTCACGAATGCCACCAAGCGAGGCTTGCAGTTTGGCCTGCTCACGCTCCATGCCGAGACGCTCTTTCTTGGTGAGGCCTTCAGCACCGCTTTCCATTTTTTCGTCGATTGCCTTCAGGCGTTTGATCGACTGGGAAACGGTTTTCCAGTTGGTCAGCGTGCCGCCGAGCCAACGGTGGTTCATGTAATACTGTGCGCAACGCTCTGCGGCGTCTGCGACGGGCTTTTGAGCCTGACGCTTGGTGCCGACGAAGAGGATGCGGCCGTTCTTTGCAACAGTTTCACGGATCACGTTCAGAGCAGCGTCCAGCATTGGGACGGTCTGTGTGAGGTCCATGATGTGGATGCCGTTGCGGTCGCCGTAGATGAACTCACCCATTTTGGGGTTCCATCGCTGGGTCTGGTGACCAAAGTGAACGCCAGCTTCCAAGAGCTGACGCATAGAGAATTCAGGGAGCGCCATGTCCAAGTTTCCTTTCCGGTTTCGCGCCTCGGCAGAGCCATCAAGGGATTTCTCCCAACCGGCGGATTGTTCGGGGATTTCTCCCCCGAGCGACCCAAGCTCTGCCTGTGAAGTGAGCGCGATTTAGACGGGTTTGGGGTGGTTTGCAAGAGGTATTGCGCCGTGCCTTCGCACGCCGCCTTGCGTGGGGGTTCCACCC
>JABDQU010000246.1 GCA_013042105.1 Boseongicola sp. | reverse complement strand
TCGCAACAGACCCGGCGGTCACGTTGGCTTTCACGGGTTTCGGCGCACTCAACGTCATAACAATCTCCTTAGGATCGAAATGGCAGAGCGCGATTTAGGACACAACCCCATTCAACTGCGCACAACCCCTCTGCCAGATTGTATACAATATTGTGTGCAAATTTTCATCATAACGATCCAAAGAAGATCAAAGTTTAGCCCAAACCGTCCATATGCCAGCCAACAAGCAGCAAAACAATTGCCTTGCTGAGGACCAGCACTGTTGCTGACCCCATCTTTGCGCCCAGGGGGTCCCGCGTGAGCAAGCAAGACTTAGAATTGGTATCTGTGACCAAACGCTACGGCACGACAATTGCCGTGGACGCGATCAATTACCGCTTCAAGGCCGACAGCTACACATGTTTGTTGGGCCCGTCGGGCTGCGGAAAGTCGTCCACCCTGCGGATGATCGCCGGGCATGAAAGCATCAGCGAAGGGTCCATAGTGCTGGATGGGCGGGACATTTCTGATCTGCCGCCTGCGCAACGAGGCACGGCGATGATGTTCCAAAACTACGCATTGTTCCCGCATCTTAGCGTGTTGGACAACGTGGCCTTCAGCCTCAAGATGAAGAGCGTCGACACTGCCAAAAGGCACACGCAAGCCCGTGAGATGCTGGACTTGGTCGACCTGACAAGCCTCGCAGACCGTTTGCCGGACCAGCTTTCAGGAGGGCAACAGCAGCGCGTTGCCCTTGCGCGCGCCCTGATCACCCGCCCGCGGGCCTTGCTGCTGGATGAGCCGTTGTCAGCGCTTGACCCGTTCCTGCGCATTCGCATGCGGACAGAACTGCGCAACCTGCAAAAAGAACTCGGCATCAGCTTCATCCATGTCACCCACGGCCAAGACGAAGCCTTGGCTTTGGCGGACGAGATTATCGTGATGAACAACGCGGTCATTGAACAATCCGGCTCCGCCCGAGACGTCTTTAACGCGCCGCAAACACGGTTCGTCGCGCAGTTCATGGGCGGGCATAATGTGATTGCCCTGCCATCTGGCCACTTCGCGATCCGCGCGGATGCGGTTTCGGTCACTGAACCGTCGAAAGGGTCCATCGAAGGGAATGTGACAGCCATCGAATATCAGGGCACGCACGTGTCCTTGTCGGCGCGCATTACCGGCGACCAAGACATTCTGGCCCTCATCCCAGACGGCGAGTTCTTTGCCAACCCGCATCATCCCGGGGACCAGATCGGTCTGCACTGGGATGCCACCGATCAACACAAACTGACCGCATGAACTGCGGCGCCTTTCATCCCAAACAAGAGCTTTCTGACAAGGAGAACGACCAATGACGAAATTTACCCATCGAAATGGCCTCAGCCGCCGCACCCTTCTGAAAGGTGCGGCGTCGACCGCGATTGCCGCGGGATCTACGACCCTCGGTGCACCGATGCTGTGGGCGCAAAACATCAAAGACGTGACGTTGCGCCAGTTTGGCACAGGCGTGTCGAACCTCAATGACGTCGCCAACAAAGTGCAAGAGGACCTTGGGTTTACGCTTGAGATGACCGCCCTTGATACTGACAGCGTGACACAGCGTGCTGCTACCCAGCCCAACAGCTTTGACATCGCCGATATAGAGTACTTCATCTGCAAAAAGGTCTGGGCCGCGGGCAACCTGCAGGCAATGGATACGTCCAAGATCGATAATTATGACAAGATCGCCGGAACGTTCCGCAGCGGGCTTCTGACGCCGGAAAGCACAATCGCACAGGGTACCGCCCCGCATACGGTCGGCTTCACTTCTGGCCCTAATGGTACGGACTTTGTTGCTGAAGAATCCGGTTGGATGACCCTGATCCCAACGATTTACAACGCCGATACGCTGGGCATCCGTCCCGACCTAATTGGCCGTCCGATCAGCAATTGGTCAGAGCTGCTGAACCCTGAATTCAAGGGCAAAGCGTCCATCCTCGACATCTCGTCGATCGGCATCATGGACATGGCGATGGTCGTGGAATCGATGGGTGAATACACCTACCCCGACAAAGGCAACATGACCAAAGAAGAGATTGACCTGACCATCGGCATCTTCACCGAAGCCAAGCGCAACGGCCAGTTCCGCGCGTTCTGGAAGTCGTTCGACGAAAGCGTCAACTTGATGGCATCCGGCGAAGTTGTGATCCAATCCATGTGGTCACCTGCGATCACAGCCGTCAAATCTCAAGGCATTCCATGCGTCTACCAGCCGCTGGAAGAAGGCTACCGCTCGTGGGGCGGCGGCTTGGGTATTTCGGCTGCTCTCTCAGGGATCGAGTTGGATGCTGCCTATGAATACATCAACTGGTATCTGTCTGGTTGGGTCGGCGGCTACCTAATGCGCCAAGGCTATTACTCGGCCGTGCCCGAAACATCTAAAGAGTTCATGAGCGCGGACGAATGGGGCTTTTGGTATGAAGGCAAAGCAGCCAAGGGCGACATCGTCTCACCCACCGGCGACAAGCTGGCTGGGGCCGGCGAGGTTCGCGATGGTGGCTCCTTCCTTGATCGCATGGGGTCGGTTGTGTGCTGGAACTCGGTCATGGACGAGAACCAGTACATGGTACGAAAGTGGAATGAATTCATAGCCGCTTGAGCGCAATACCGGGTGCGCCGCGCTGGTGGCGCACCCTTCCTTTCAGATAAGAAATTCACATGAGAAAACTGCGCGCCAATCCCACGATTTCGAGCCTTCTTATGGTCTCGCCGCTGGTCGCAGTCTTGTTGATCTTTCTGGTGCTACCAATTGTCCTGATCGTAATTGTCAGCTTTTGGCGGGCCACTGAGTTTTCGATCATCCCAGCGTTTGAGTTTGACAATTACGCCTTTCTGTTTGGGTCGCCGGTGACCTACACGGTCTTCTTCAACACGTTCAAATATGCGTTGATCACCTGGGCCTGTACCTTGGTGATTGGGTTCACGGTCGCCTATTATCTGGCGTTCCATATCCGCACCCTGACGTGGCAGATCGCCCTATTTTTGCTGTGCACTATCCCGTTCTGGACCAGCAATATCATCCGTATGATTTCATGGATTCCATTTTTGGGGCGCAACGGGATCGCTAATTCAACGTTGATGTCATGGGGCGTGATTGATGAGCCGATTGAGTGGCTGCTGTTCTCAGACTTCGCCGTCATCCTCGCGTTTGTGCACCTTTACACCCTCTTCATGGTCGTCCCGATCTTCAACACCATGATGCGCATCGACAAAGCCTTGATCGAGGCCGCACGGGATGCAGGCGCAAATGGTGCGCAAATCCTGTGGAATGTGATCATCCCGCTGACCAAACCGGGCATCATGATCGGCACGATTTTTGTGGTCACACTGGTCATGGGCGATTTCATCACGGTCCGGTTCATGTCCGGGTCGCAATCTGCCAATGTGGGGCGCCTGATCTCGAACGATATTGCCTTGCTTCAGTACCCGAGCGCCTCGGCCACCGCGATTGTACTGCTGCTGACGGTGTTGATTACAATCGGCATTCTGCTGCGCTTCGTCGATATTCGTAAGGAGCTTTGAGTATGGAACCCCGTCCCCGCTCCTTTTATATTCTCAGCGCCTTCTTCGCGCTGTTCATCCTGTTCCTTTACGGACCAACGCTCACCATCGGCATCTTGTCGTTTCAAGGTGAAGGCGGCGGGCTGACCTTTCCAATGCGCGGCGTGTCGCTCTATTGGTTCTATGACCTGTTTGAACAGCAAGCCGTGGGCGACATCTGGGGCAGCTTTAGGCGCAGTTTTGTGCTTGGCCTGATGGTAATGGTGGTGACTGTCGTGGTGTCGGTTATGGGCGGGTTGGCGTTTCGGCGCAAATTCCCCGGGTCAAACATCCTCTTCTATCTAATCATCACATCGCTGGTCATCCCATCCATTCTGATCTCGCTTGGAGTTGGATTGCTGTTCTCCCAGTCAGGGTTGGATGTGCATTGGTCGACCTCGGGCTTTGGGGCGCAGCTCACATGGACGCTACCCTTTGGTCTGCTCATCATGTTTGCGGTTTTCAACCGCTTCGACAAAAGCTATGAAGAAGCCGCCCGCGATCTGGGCTCGACCCCTTGGCAAACGCTGCGCCACGTCGTGCTGCCGATTATTGCGCCCTCGCTGATCGGGGTGGCCTTGTTCGGCTTCACTCTCAGCTACGATGAATTCGCCCGCACGCTTTTGACCTCGGGCAGCTACAACACGCTTCCGCTCGAGATCTACGGCATGACGACAAATGTCACCTCGCCTGTTCTATATGCGTTGGGGACGCTGACGACGGTCTTTTCGCTGATCATAATCGGCGCCTTCCTCTTTGTTGCTCTGATCGCGAACAAGCGCCGCGCCCGCCAAGACTCTGATGCGGGCAAAGGTCACCTATGATCGTGATCATCAACCCAAATAGCACGGAGTCCATGACGGATGCGATGGTCGAAACTGCCCACAAGGTAGCACCCGAGGCCCATGTCGTTGGCTGGACATCAACGGACGGCCCGCAAGCCATTCAAGGCGAGGCGGACGGAGATGCGGCAATCCCGCCACTGTTGGACCTCGTGAAAAAGGCGGATCGTGCAGGCGCGCGAGTAATCATTATCGGTTGCTTTGATGACACCGGGCTAAACGCGGCCCGCGTGCTCGCAACCTGCCCGGTCATCGGCATCGGACAGGCCGCCTACCATTTGGCGTCCCTTTTTGGCCAACGGTTTTCCGTCGTAACAACTCTGGAAGTGTCTGTCCCGGTGCTCAGCGCAAACGTCAGCCATTATGGGTTGGACAAAAATCTTGGGCGCATTCGGGCGAGTGGCGTGCCGGTTCTTGCCCTTGAACACGATCGTGCGAACGCAACAGAGCAAGTGAGGGCCGAGATCAGAGCCGCCGTACGGAACGACGACATCAACAGCGTTGTGCTCGGCTGCGCAGGCATGGTGCACATCGTTGAAGAAAGTGACGACATTTCGATCAAACTGATCGATGGTGTTCATGCCGCAGTGCGTTTTGCGACGATGCTGTAAATTGGCTGGCGTACTTTCTTCAGTTTCGTAGGTAAACCGACACCGCTAAGCCGACCTTCGCGCACACCGCAGCATTCTGAAGTCAGGGCTCTCACCGGTCGTTGGCCGCGCTCTGCGTTAAGGTCCGCAATGCGGGACTAGATGTCATCTGCAGCATTCTTAAGCCAGCAGGAAGAATATCGGAACAGGTGCCACTGCGGATGCAATATTATCTGTCTCTGCTTCTTCATCGTAAGATTTCCGAAGCCAGTCACTTCGACGATACTCTCATACGGTTTGGAACCTTGCGCGGATAGCTACAGGCTCCGGCCCCGCTCGCGCTGCCAAATATAGACACCAGACGCGATGATGATGGCGGTGCCGATCGCCGTCCAGATCGTCGGCAGCGTGTTAAACACCAGGTACCCCACCGCAGTGGCATAAATCACCTGAACATAGGTGACCGGCGCCAGCAACGATGCCTGGGCGAGCCTGAACGCCAGGGTCGCCAGAATATGACTCACCCCTCCCAGAAAACCGATGAACAGGAATACAAGCATATTCAGCGTATTTTCTGGCCAAACCGCATTCTGCAAAGCAATCGGTGCCAGAGCCAGAGTGGCTAGCCCATTCGTCCAAAGCTGGCTGGTCGAGTTGTTGTCGATCCCCGCAAGTAGGCGCGTCAGAACAAAATAGGTCGAAGCGGACAGCAGCGCCCCTATTGAAAGAAACACGGCCCAATGAAACTGTGCGCCCCAAGGTTGCACAATGACCAGAACCCCGATGAATCCGGTTAGGACGGCTAGAAATCGGCGCAGCCCGACCCTTTCACCCAAAATAGGAATGCTGAGTAGCGTAACGACAATCGGCACCGCAAAGAACATTGCGATGGTCAACGTGATCGGCAGGTATCGCAGGGCAAGGAAATTGAAAACTGTGCTGCCCAGAAGAGCCAGCGCTCGAAGGACTTGAATCCACGGCCGATTGGACCTGAATTCACCCATTCCGCGGCGGGGAATGAAGAATATCAGTACGGTAAGAAGCGCGCCGACATAGCGAGAAAATACGACTTGCAGCGCTGGCAATCCGGCTATTATCAGCCACTTGGCCGATGTATCGATCAGTGTAAACAAGAAGATGGCTAACGCCATGATCAGTACCGCGGCAGTAGGCCGATCCTCGCGTGGAGATGCAGCACCCATGGCCCTATTCGGTCTTTCTGACGATATCGCCCTCTAGAGACCACCGCACAAAATTCTGGAAAAATTGGCCCTGCACAAATCTAAGACCAAGAACCTTTTCGGATATCATCTGATTGCGCAATCCATACACGGTTTTTCCGATCACCGGATCTCATTATTAGATGATCCGCGTGAGCAGCCTTTCTTGAGCATCCGTGCTGGTCAAGGGCAATCTGGGACCCATTGACGCTTTCCGCGCAGTGTATCGCATCTGACAGATTGGGCTCAAAACGGCCATTCGCTGCACTTGGCTTCAATGACTGCTTGTGTGGACAAGCTGTCTTTCGGGCAGGCGACTAGGTCATCAGCGCTATCGTATTGAAGCGGGTTTAGACTTCCCTGCTCACCTGACCCCCTTCCCTGTTCTTTCTTTTTCTTTCCCTGTTCCGCGAATATTTTTCCTTGTTAATCAAAGAACAGGGAGCCGGCTTGTAACAGGCTGTTAATGCTCTGGGAATCTGAGAAAAATTCGCCCAAATCACGCCAATGTGGCCCAAAATTGAAGTTTTTCCCTGTTCTTTCCCTGTAAATCAGGGAAGACCTAGCAGAGACCGGTTCGCTCTAGACTGGGCCCACCACCACTCAGTCTTCCGAAAACCACCGACGACGCAAACATGTCAAAAGGCGCGTCGTATAAGGTCGGCACCGCAGCCTGAGCGACTGAATACAGACCTTCCCGCATCGCAAAGAATCTGCAGTTCCATATTTCGAATGATGGCTGGAGAATGGGCAGCATGTGCCGTATCTTTCACAACAGACTTTTTAGCGCTCTGCAGGAACCCGCCCAATGAATAAAATCCCACGTTGTCTTGGACTCTGCGCGATCTTATCGGCTTGCGGTGTAAGTGCCACTGATCGTGACGGCTTTATCCGCGAGCTTCCGCAGGAAGTTATCGCACTGGCCGCGCCAAATCAGAACCTCCAGGCTGTCAAATTGCCCGAAGATGACAATTGCTACTGGTATCAACACGTTGGTCCGGTTGAGACAACGATGCTACCCCTGCTCAGTAATCGCGGACGGCGCATTTGCGTTCAGCGCGAAGCCTAACTCAGACACTTGCCTTCTGGTTTCAGGTTTTTCATACGCCCGACACCGAAAGCCCTCAGGCCGGGTAGAGGTAGGCCGTCGCACCAACGTCAACTTGGTCATACAGGCCGATAATGTGCGCCATAACCATTCGCACGCATCCCGAACTTGCGCGACCGCCAATGGACCGCGGATAAGGTGTGCCGTGGATACGCAGATAGGTGTCGCGATTGCCCACAAACAGATAAAACGCACGTGATCCCAAAGGATTTCGCGGCCCACCATCCATTCCATCGGCAAATTGCTCGAAGGCCTGGGGATCGCGCTCGATCATCTCGTCGGTAGGCCGCCAGGTAGGCCATCTCCGTTTATGCCTGATTGTGTAAGTGCCGGGCTCGTAGAGGTTCCCTTTGGCGATCGCGACGCCGTAGCGCAGCGCGGTTCCATCGGCGTTGATACGGTACAAATACCGCGCAACAGCATCGACATGAATATCCCCGGGGACCAAACCATCGTTTGCCTCAACGCGCTGAGGAAGAAATCTTTCGTGAAACCCCCACGGATTCGATGTCGCCGGATCATAATTGGCTGGTGTGACGCGCGCATCCCAAGTGGACCACATACTGCGATCTGAGATCGGTTTCCGTGCCGGTGGTTCTGCCTCCTCGACAAGCGGCGCCACGTCGTCGATTTGCTCGTCGGTCTGACCCCACGCTGTGCTTGCCAGCGGCGCCGAAAAAAGCGCGCCAGTGGTCGATAAAAAATGTCGTCTTGTCAGCATGTCTGAACGTCTCAGTACTTTTGAACGGGTATTCGTTTGCCAAAGCAGCCTCGGGCGTCTGTTGTGTACCTAGGTTATGGCCGGTTTTCCATCAAAAGCTTTGGTCGTACCGTGTCATCGCCCACAGTGGCCAAATCTCACGAGAACAGCAAAGCGCTTGCGTGGCTGCTTGCCTTTGCCTGCGCTCCGGCTACCGTTGGACACGCCAACCTTGGTCCAGCGCAGATCGTTGAAAAGATGACCCGCGACACCATCACTCTGGCGCAAAGAGAAAGCCGCCCAAAGCTGCAATTTGGCCAAAAGAAACTGAAACCAATACGCTGCATGCGTTGAAAACTCGGAGATCACATGGACAGACGACAATTCTTGGTCCTTTCGTCCGCACTGGCCTTGGTTCCTGGTCTGACACAGGCGACCACGCGCGATATCTGGTCGGCAATTGAAGCCGCCGACGCGCTTGAAGGCGGAGCAATTTCACTTATCGACATTCGGTCCAGGCAGGAATGGGCCGAGACTGGTGTCGCGCAGGGGGCGTGGCCTGTTAGCATGCATGAACGTGGGTTCGAACGACGCCTGCTTGCTGCGCACGATCTGTCTGGCGATAAGGCGACTGCATTGATCTGCGCCACCGGCGGCCGCAGCAAACGACTTTTGTCTGCGCTCAAACGCGCAGGGTATTCAGAGTTCATCGACGTTTCCGAGGGCATGCTTGGCTCACGCAGAGGACCGGGCTGGATTGCACGCGGCCTGCCAATCACCGATGTTGAAGAAGCACTCGCAGCGCTCCCGCCATCGCTGGTCTGAAAGACAAAAAACGCAACTAAGACTCTGGCACAACCTTCTCATGGCTCGACTTAAGAGGTTCTGGCAATCCCGCGAGGCGGGCAAACCTTCGAGACGCGACTTAATGGCTCTGACGGAGCGACCTAACTCCATGCGACACACAACTAGGTGGCGGTTGAAAGCCGATAATCTCCGCGGGAGGGGTTAACAACATGCCCCGCTTCCACAAGGGCGCGTAGTGCGCGGTAGGTCGCTTCGTGGCTGAGGTGCAATAAAGCTGCGAACTCCACAACCGTGCCGTCCAATAGACCCGCGACTAGACCGGCCAATACCCGGTCCTCGGCACTGCGTATCCCAACGATTTCAAGAAGCTGTCGCTGGGCCTGTATCTGCCGCGACGCCTGACGACCGTAGGCCCGCGCAAAGCCGGCGTTTGCGAAGGCTGCCAGGACTGCAGCTTTGTCGATCCGAACAACCTCGCCTGCCTCCATGACCACGGCGTCACAATGGTACCTTTCCGAGAAGACCGAAGCTTCCGCGAAACTCGACCCAGCCATTGCGCGGTGGATGACAAAGCGCTCACCGTTCGGTCCCACGCGTTCAAGATGCACGCGCCCGCTCAACACAACATAGAGACCCTTGGTAACCTCCCCTTGCCGAAACAACGTCCGGCGCAGTTCAGCACTTACACGGTGCAGTGCAATATCGGGCAGATGATTGAATGGCTCGGGCAACATATGATCAAGATCATATCAAATGAAATGCGCCGCTGCTAGCAACCTAGACTCATCTTTTGCACAAAGGCTTTCATCATGCGGTTCATCCTCATTCTGCTGTTCCTCGCACACGCGGGCCAAGCGACGTCACAACACAACCACGACGCTGCAACACATGCGGTGTCTGGCCCGCAGGAGACCGGTCAATCCGCGTTCGCCGCTCTGGCCGAGATCGTGACGATCCTCAGAGAAGACCCTGAAACCGATTGGGACTCCGTAGATATTGCCAGTCTCAGACGCCATCTTGTCGACATGGACCTCTTGACGACCGGGGCTGAAGTCACCGCCAAGACCCGTCCCAAAGGCGCCCGCTTCGAGATACGTGGAACGCCCCGCGTTCTTGAAGCCGTTCAGGCTATGGTCCCTGCCCACGCGCCATTTCTTGCGGCCGAGACCGGCTGGAACGTCTCGGTCGATACGTTCGAAGACCTTGTCGTTCTGACTGTCGATGGCGAAGCTGCACGCATTCAGGGGCTTGGCTTTTTCGGGATGATGGCGATCGGAGCACATCACCAAGAACACCATCTTATGGTGGCAAAAGGTGCCGCACCACACGAGTGAATGTAGTTCTTGACCAGCCGAGACCCTACCCCACTTCCATCTTTTCAAAAGCTTCAAGAAGCCGAGCGCGTCTTCACCAAGCTGGAAAATGCTGAAACTGACGCCTACCCATTTGAATCTGCTCAGAAACAAATTGACCAGACAGAACCGGGTATCTGAAGAAGTCGAAAACCCGAAGCGCTACGCTCATGGGCCTCACACTTCAACAATCAGCGGCTCGCCAAGGTTGGCGGCTTTTTTTCACTTACAAGCCGCAAACCAAGGTGGGCTGGGGGCGCACCTACCGCGCAGCCTCCTCTGGCTGGATCGCGCGTCAGGGCAGATAGGACAGACTCGTGCAGGCCACCAGCATAGAAGGCGGCGCACCGCGAGGTCGGGACGCCCGCGTCATAACAATTTGCCGTCCACTCCCACACAGGACCATCAAGATCAGAGATGCCTTCGGGAGACTCCGAAAAACTACCGGTGGCTTTCAACGCCCGAGGATAGTCGAGCTCCGTTAAATAGGCTGATGCCCAGGAAAGGGCGGGATCCGTAAAGATTGGATCTGGTTTCTCTGGCAAAACACTCGCCGCAAGTCCTGACCATTCTGCGATCGTTGGCAGACGCACAGGGTGACCGGAAGCCCTGTTCATCCAGTCGACATAACCCATAGCGTCCAACCAGTTCAGACCTGTGGCCGGTGTGGTGCTGGCATCGAAACCAGGGCGTGCCTTGACGCGAACGACGCAGGCGCCGTCGTCTACGCATCTGTTCCATTCACGTATTGTAACTTCATAGCGCGCAACGAAGATCGGTCCTTGTGGCCCATCCCATGCGATCTCGGCGAACTCCGGCAATAGAGTCAGATCGTGTTCGGGGCCATCGCTGTTCCAGACAGCCCCGACACTTCCGGCCATGAGCATCGCAGCAAAACCTGCGGTTATGATGCGTCTATTCATGGCCAGCCCTCCTTCAAGTCGAAATTGGACCGGGCTCTTTCAGTTGAGCCATAAGATCGTTGTCCCACTGGCCTTCCACGACAAAGTGACCCGTCCCGCCAAGAAGCACGGCCTCGATCAGATTGTGAGTTACATAGGCGTAGACTCCGGGCTGCTTGAACGTGTACATCGCCGCCCCGGCTGCACCGCCTCGAATGAACCATGTCTCAAATCCGGTCATCGGAGCGTCCGAGAAACTGCCCCCCTCCCAAAGGAAATCCGCATGGCCGCCAATCAGGTGAGGTCGGGAATCGCGATTGGCTTGGGTGTGAACCATCAAAACCGTCTCACCAACCTTCGCCTTCAGCGCTCCCTCTCCTGTCAAAGCCCCAACTGCACCGTTGAAAACAACGTGCGTCGGGACAAGTCCGCGCATCGCCGCAAGGCTATCCGAGTAATCACCACCCGCAAACTCATAGGTCTTGTAGTTGCCCTCTTCATCCATCGGCAGATAGTAATCCTGTTCGCCGATATAGACGACTTTGTCATAGCTGAGAGAGTTCCCCTCACCGTCTTTGAGCCCATCACGCGGCAGCACCATCACCGCGCCATTCATACCGTGACAGATGTGATACGGAATCATCTCGCCACCGGGAGCGCAGTGATAAACGAATGTGCCCGGCTTGGTGGCTTTCCAGCGCAACACAACTTCTTCGCCGGGATAGACATGGGTCAGACCACCGCCTCCAAGCGCACCTGTTGAAGCGTGGAAATCCACATTGTGCTCCATCACGCTTGTCGCCGGGTTCACCAGCGTAACCTCAACATAGTCACCTTCATGACAAACGATCATAGGTCCCGGCACTGATCCACCATAGGTCAGTGCCCAAACCTCGGCGCCTGTGTCCTCGTCCACGACCATAAGCTTTTCTTCAATCTCGAGGCGCACCTCAACAACGCGCGGACCGGAACTTGCAACTTGCTCATGAACCGGCGCGAACGGTGGCGCGACAAGCTCTTGCCTAACGCGCGGCAAGTGGCTGAGATCCACCTCAGGCGCATCGACTGTAACGCTGTCCGCAACTGGCAAAAGCGCCTTTTTGCGCCCTAGAACGTTGTGCGCGTGGCGATACTTGGCCTGTGTGGGGGTCGCTGATGCCCCGACGACAGTGGCAGCTCCGGCAAGACCCGCATATTTCAGGATGTCCCGGCGGCTTGGAAGCGGCAAAGGTGATTTAAAAGTGTTTGTCATTGTCTGTCCTTTCTCAATCGAAATTGGGGCTATTGTCCGTTCGCAACGGCTGCTTCCAGCCGATCCTTCGCACGGCGGGGCAGTCGTCCCTCAAGGAAGTCTTCAGGAACATCCGCGTCCCCAACCTCAACGGCCATCACCATTCCCATGGCGAAATGCGGTTTGCATTGGATCGCGTACCAACCTTCAATGTCGAAGGTCACTTCTATCTCTTGGTTGATCTTTCCCTTGAAATCCTCAGACCCTTCCGGAGAACGATCCATGATCGATTCAGCGTTATGACCCCGATCTGTTGCGATAAATTTCAGCGTGTCGCCTGGCGCGAGCTTCACATAGGAAGGCTCAAACACCATCGGAGATCCGTCCGAGCCTTTGTTCAACATTTGAACTTCAATGGTTTCAGCCACAGCTGAGCTCGCCATCATGACGGCGAGACCTGTGGCCACTACTAACTTGGGGAACATTTCGTTCAGTCCTTTTTGTGATTGTGTTCCCAGAATATCGAAGTCGAAATCTCCCAACGTTGCGCTTGCACAACGTTCAGCGCGATTTCCGCCTGTAGGTCTGAAGCATGGGTCCGCAGGAAGCCGACATGTGCAAAACCAGATTGAATTTAGATGAGCTGCACGTGGCAAAGATCATGCGCCAATGGCCAGATACGATCCGTGTATTCCTGGAATTCAAGATGCTCTGCGTCGGCTGTCCGTTCGCCGGCTTTCATACTCTGGCAAGCGCATGCGAGCTTCATCCAGTGCAGACGTCTCAGGTCATAAGGAGTCTGGAAGAAACGATTACTGATGCGTCGCTGACGCCCGCTCCATCAGAAGATGCGGCTGACTCACAATGATCTTCCTTCGTCCGCTGATCACAAGACCTTCGCTTTCCCATGCACTCAAAAGCCGGCTGACCGTATGCAGTGTTGTGCCGGTCATTTCAGACACATCACGTCGTGTAATCGGAAAATCGATTTCAATGCCATGTTCGGTTGCTTTGCCTGCCTGATTGACCAGCCGCAAAAGTGCGTTGGCAATACGCTGCTCAACATGAAGCGTCGCCATTTCCACGATGCGGTCATTCATTTCCCCGACGCGAAACCCGACTATGCGGTAAGTCTCGGTCAGAAAACCAGGATAGTCCCGCCCAAAAGTATCCCAAAGAGAAGTCGGCCAGCTTAAGGCGAGGCAATCCCGCGCCGCCTCCGCAGTGGCTGGATAGGTGTTGCGAGACAAAGCTTTTGCAATTCCGAAAAGCTGCCCTGCCGCAATGTGCAAAGCAACGATCTGCTCGCCGTGCTCCGTGATCCGAACAACCCGGACATAGCCATCCAACAAAAGAAAGAACCTGTCAGCGTCATCACCTTCGTAAAAGAATGACCCTCCAGACGACACCACCACGCGCGCAGAATGTTCAAGAATCGTGCCGATATCTTCAACTGACAACGCGCGGAATGGCGGCAGGTCAGATATCAGGCTGGGATCAAACCCATGCTTGCAAAGTGTGTTTTGGGTCCCGTGCATTCCCTCGAGTGTGTCTGATATTCTGACGGATAGCTAGCGTGACCGCTCGTCGGCCTAACCATTGATCAACGCGCACGGATGTGCGCGCGCCCATCGGGCCAAGATGAGATCAACGCAAACTACGCCCACCGACATCAATACTTTGACGTCAGTCCCGGTAACGCGTTCCTGCAAAAAGTAACTCTTGCGCGCCGCGCTCAATCCCACGTCGGATGAAATTTGCCCCCCGGAGACAGCGTAAAGATCTCCACGCCATCTTCGGTCACGCCCACGGAATGCTCAAACTGCGCCGACAGCGATTTGTCACGCGTCACAGCGGTCCAGTCGTCGGCAAGAACCTTCGTTTCAGGACGCCCAAGGTTCACCATGGGTTCGATGGTGAAAAACATTCCCGGCTCCAGAACCGAGCCTGTCCCACGCCGCCCATAATGCAAGACATTAGGGGGCGCATGAAAAACGCGCCCCAGCCCATGCCCACAAAAGTCACGCACAACCGACATGCGATGTGCTTCGACATAAGCTTGAATCGCGTGACCAATGTCACCGAAAGTGTTGCCCGGCTTTACCGCCTCAATACCCTTGAAAAGGGCATCGTGAGTGACCTGAACCAAACGCTCGGCTTTGCGTGACAAACTACCCGCCGCATACATACGACTTGTGTCCCCAAACCAACCATCAACGATCACCGTGACATCGACATTGAGAATATCGCCGTCTTTCAAACGCTTATCGCCTGGAATGCCGTGACAGACGACGTGGTTTACACTTATGCAACTGGCGTGCTGATACCCTTTGTATCCGATCGTCGCCGAAGTCGCGCCAGCCTCTTCCACCATGGCGGTAATGGCCGCATCGATCTCACCCGTGGTCGCACCAGGCACCACAAGCGGAGCGATGTCATCAAGAATCCGCGCCGCCAAAGCGCCCGCCTGATGCATACCTGCGAAATCTTCGCGATCATAAATGCGGATGCCGTCTTTCGTCATCCGGCCCTGCCTGCGGTCGTCCAAAGTCTCAAATCCCATGTGGTTTCAAGTCGATATAGGATGTTCGCGCCAAATTCGCCAGTCTCCGCGGCTTTCCATCACGCCAGAACCGGGATCGGCGGGCCGAACACAACTCCAGATGTTGTAATATCGGTGCCATAGCAAATCGCTTCGACTCCAGCCTGCCGCGCACGATCAAAGGCCGCGCCATAAGCAGGATCGAGGTCACGCGCCAAATCAAACCGCGCACAATCCGACCGCTGCACCAGATACAGCATCACCGCACGATGCCCCTCGCCCACCATCGCGGCCAGATCATCAAGATGACGCGCACCCCTCGCGGTGACGCAATCCGGAAACTCCGCCAAATCACCGTGTCGCCGAAGATGAACATTCTTCACCTCAACATAAGCATCCGGCTTTCCAGCACCGCTCAGAAAGAAATCTACCCGGCTCTTTTCAGCATATCGAACTTCCGGGCGAATGCCTTCCCATGCAGCCAACTCAGGAATTGCGCGCGCCGCAAGAGCCTCGCCAACAACCCGGTTCGGCACGCTCGTGTCGATGCCTGCCAAATGCCCCCCCGGCAACTCCACCAAACGCCAGCCAAATTTCAGCTTCTTCTCTGGATCATCGTTCGGCTCAAGCCAAACCCGCATTCCCGGATCCGCCAGCCCAAGCATCGCCCCGGGGTTCGGGCAATGTGCGACCACGATCTCGCCCGTGCCTTCAAGCTCAACGTCTGCGAGAAAGCGTTTATAGCGTCGCACAAGTCGGGCCGGGATAAGAGGGGTTGGAAAGCGCATGGACAGCGGCCTATACCGACGCGAGCACAGGGACAAGGACCCGAAAGACGATGGCAAATCCAACTGCTGCAATGCTGGTCATTGGTGACGAAATCCTGTCGGGACGCACCCGTGACGCGAACATGCACCATCTGGCAGGACAACTCACCGAAGCCGGGATTGACCTGAAAGAAGTGCGCGTCGTGTCCGATGACAGCGCCGCCATCATCGACGCAACCCGCGTGCTTTCAAAAAGTTACGCGCATGTCTTCACGTCTGGTGGTATCGGCCCGACACACGATGACATAACGGCCGACTGCATCGCCGCCGCATTTGACACGCATATCGACGTGCGCGAGGACGCCCGCGCTCTGCTTCAGGCGCACTACGACCGTCAAGGCGCAGAGTTAAACGAAGCCCGACTGCGCATGGCCCGGATTCCCGACGGAGCCACTTTGATCGACAACCCAGTCTCAGTCGCGCCGGGATTTCAGATCGAAAACGTCTATGTCATGGCCGGGGTCCCGTCAGTCTTTCAAGCCATGGTCGCCTCGGTCCTGCCAACACTGAAGGGCGGCGCACCACTTGTATCGGCCTCGACACGAATAGAGCGTGGCGAAGGCGATATTGCAGGGCCACTGGCCGAACTGGCAAGCAGATTTCCGGATCTTAGCTTCGGCTCGTATCCCTATATAAAGAATGGTGTTTACGGCGCCAATATTGTCATCCGAGGGGCTGATGCATCAGCCGTCGAGGAAGCTACGCGAGAACTCACTTCGCTGTTCATCGACGTGGTGAAATGACGGAGCCATCCACGCAGAACCTGTTTCGCGTGCTGGATGAAACATGGCCTCCCGCACGGTTTGTAGATCAGCCGCCGTGGATGCTGCGCGCAGGCGCTGGTGGCGGGCAACGCGTCAGTGCCGCGACCGCAGAGTTACATCTCATCGAAGCGGACATTGACAGCGCTGAGGCCGGAATGCGCGCCCTCGATCAACACCCCCTCTTCATGCTTCGACCCGCAGAGGACCTGCTCGACCAATGGCTTGAAGCCCGCAATTACGAGGTTGTCGATCCAGTCGCGATCTATGTGATGCCGACCGACCCTGTGATGCGCGACGATGCAGGAACAACCGTCACCAATCGCTGGCCACCGAACCCACAAACTCTTTCTTTGTGGGCCAACGGTGGCATCGGACAGGCCCGGATCGCGGTGATGGAACGCGCATCAGAGCCAAAAACGGCTCTTGTCGCAACAGATGAAAAGGAAACTCTCGGAGCGGCTTTCATCGCGATCTCCGACAGCATCGCGATGCTGCATGCGCTTGAGGTCGCCCCTCCCGCCAGACGCCGCGGACTGGGAAAAGGTTTGATGCAAGCCGCATCGCAGTGGGCGGCATCAAACGGAGCGAACTGGCTCTCGCTTATGGTCACACGCGCCAATACACCGGCAAATGAATTGTATCGCAGGCTTGGAATGCGCGAGGTTGGCGCTTATCATTACCGACGCGCTCCAAAGGCAAAGCTATGATCCGTAACGCCTTTTTCGTTCTCCTAATCGCCACCACCCCGGCCGTGGCGTTGGATTTGTCGGTGCCCGGCGGGGTTGAAACCAGCCGCGAGGTGTCTCCGGCGACAAGCGTCCGCCTGCCCACGTCCGCATGGTCGCGCGACACCGGCCCCCCAGTCGTCGAAGGCGCGATACGCAAGCGCACTGTGCGCATCGGCGGCGGAGGGCAAACGACCTTGCAACTCCTTGCCCCGCTGCGCCAGGAATTGCTCGATGCGGGCTATACCGAAGTCTTCTCCTGCCAGGCGCTGACTTGCGGTGGTTTTGATTTCCGCTTCCAGCTTGATCTTCTTGGCGAACCGGACATGCACGTGGACCTGGGCGATTTCAGGTATCTCCTGATGCAAACCGAACAGGAAGATCCGCAATCCGCCAACCAGATCTCGCTTGTCGTGTCGCGCGATGCGCAAGCAGGATACATCCACATCACAGAGGTCTTCCCGAAAAGCCTGCCCCCGACCGACGCGCCTTTTGTGCGCCCAGCGCAAACCACTTCCGTGCCCGGCACACTGCCTTCAACACTCGAGAATGCCGGTCACGTGATCCTCGACGATCTGGACTTCGGCTCTGGCGCCTCCGACCTTGGCACAGGTCGCTTTCAAAGCCTGAACGACCTTGCAATGTGGCTTGGCGCCAATCCGACGATCACGGTTGCGATTGTCGGGCATACAGACGCGGTCGGCAGCCTTGCAGGCAATACCGCCTTGTCCAAACGTCGCGCAGAAAGCGTGCGCGCACGTCTCGTCGAAGACTACGGCGTGGCTCCACAACAAATGCAGGCGGATGGTGTCGGCTACCTGGCCCCCATCGCCTCAAACCTCACAGAAGAAGGCCGATCCGCGAACCGACGCGTGGAAGTGATCGTTTTGACAGACTAGACAAAAAGAAACGGGCGCCACCGGGGCGCCCGAGTTGATCTTTACCGAGGGAAACACTCGCTACAAAAGGGAGGGTGTTACCAGCTGTCCGGACCCTTCTCGGCGAAGGAGTGGACAAGAAAGTCGATAAACGCGCGCACCTTGGGCTGGGTAAAGCGGCCCGGAGGATAGACGGCGTAAATGCCTTGGGTTTCAACCGGCAGTTCCGGAATGGCTTCCTGCACCAGACCTTGTTCCATCGCCTCCGCATAGAGGAACGAGGGCAGGTAGGCGATGCCAAGACCGGCGATGGCCGCATTCAAAAGCGACTGCCCATCGTTCACAGTCAGCCAGCCAGCCGTGCGAACCTGACGCTTTTCGCCAGACGGCGCGGTCAGCTTCCAAACGTTGCCGCTGGAATTGTTCGAATAATGAAGAAGCTTGTGTTCATTCAGATCGTCGATCTTTTGCGGACGTCCGTATTTTGAGAAATACTCCGGCGACGCAATCATCCGGCGGTTCGTTTCGCAAAGCTTGCGGGCGCGCAATGTGCTGTCTTCCAACTCGCCGATACGGATCGCAAGGTCGAAACCTTCCGAGATCAGTTCCACATAGCGGTTGTTCAGCACCATATTCACGGTGATATCGCTGAATTCCTGCAGGAAATCTCCAAGCACCGGCGACAAGTGGTTTACACCAAAGTCTGTGGCAACGGAAATCCGCAGAAGGCCAGACGGCGCGGATTGCATCGAGGTGACAAGCGCATCGGCTTCACCTGCGTCATTGAGAACGCGGCGGGCGCGGTCGTAATATGCAAGTCCAATCTCGGTCGGCGAGACCCGACGCGTCGTGCGGTTCAAAAGGCGCGCACCAAGTCGGGCTTCCAGAGACGAGACGTGTTTGGACACGGCTGATTTCGAGATACCCATTTTCTTGGCAGCGTCTGTAAACCCGCCCTGATCAACGACGGTCGCAAACGCCTCCATTTCGGTCAGTCGGTCCATTAGGAGCTTTACCCTTATTCTTTCTCGCCCCCCGGCACAGACCTCAGTGATGGTCAAATCGGGCGAGAATGGGGAAAGTCCCCGACAATTTCCCGGTATTGTCGGGATCGTTTTGCGATGGGAAACGACGCGCCCAGACCTAAATCCTAATTTAAGCTATATTTTTCAGTGCATTAATGTCAAAGCGCCGCCGCAAGCCGCGCGCCCTGATCAATTGCCCTTTTTGCGTCCAATTCCGCCGCGACGTCCGCGCCGCCAATCACGTGAACTGTCGAACCACTTCCCTCCAGCGCGTTTTCCAGCGATCTTTCAGGTTCCTGACCGGCGCACAGCACGACCGTATCGCAGGCAATCACGCCCGGACCATCGGATGTCATGATATGCAGTCCGTCCTGATCAATCCGCACATATTCCGCCCCACCCATCATCTTCACGCCCTTCGACATCAGGCTTGCGCGATGGATCCACCCCGTGGTCTTACCAAGCCGCTTGCCGGGCCGCTCGGCCTTCCTCTGCAGCAAGGTCACCTGTCGCGGTGACGCCGTCGGCGATGCTCCGTCAGGCTCCAGACCACCGCGATGCTCCGCCGGATCAGATACGCCCCACTCTTCTTTCCAAAGTTCAAGGTTTTCTGCCGGGCTTTCGCCCGCATGGCTCAGATACTCGGCCACATCAAAGCCAATGCCCCCGGCCCCCACAATCGCCACGCGGTCGCCGGCCTCAGCGCGACCTGTCAGAATATCGACATAGCTCACAACCTGAACATCACCCGACGCAGGTATCCCCGGATCACGCGGCAAAACGCCCGTCGCCACAATCACGTGATCAAAGTCTGACAAGACATCCGCGTCAGCCTCGACACCCAATTGCACGTCAACACCATGCTCACCCAACATCGTGCGATACCAATCGATCAAACCGAAGAACTCTTCCTTGCCAGGTACTTTCTTGGCCATGTTCAACTGGCCACCAATTTCGGACGCGCGATCAAACAACGTTACGGCGTGCCCCCGCTCGGCAGCAACAAGCGACGCCGACAACCCCGCAGGCCCCGCCCCGACCACAGCGATCTTCTTCGGCGTATCGGTCGGAGCATAAACCAACTCGGTTTCATGCGCCGCCTGCGGATTGACCAGACAGGATGCCACTTTCATTTCAAACGTATGATCCAGACACGCCTGATTGCACGCGATACACGGCGCGATCGTCTCAGACCGTCCGGCCTTTGCTTTCCCGACAAAATCGGGATCGGCCAAAAACGGTCTCGCCATCGAAACCATATCCGCGCAGCCATCCGCCAGAACGCTTTCGGCAACCTCTGGCGTGTTGATCCGGTTCGAGGTGATCACCGGGATCGCGACCTCGCCCATCAACTTCTTCGTCACCCAAGTGAAGGCACGACGCGGCACCGACGTCGCGATCGTCGGAATCCGCGCCTCGTGCCAGCCAATGCCTGTATTCAGGATTGACGCACCCGCGCTTTCGATGGCTTTGGCCAAAGTCACGACCTCATCCCAGGTCGAGCCGTTCGGCACCAGATCAATCATCGACAGCCGGTAGATAAGAATGAAGTCCTCACCGACAGCTGCGCGCACCCGGCGCACCACCTCAACCGGCAGGCGCATTCTGTTCTCGTACGATCCACCCCAGCGGTCTGTCCGCCGATTGGTATGGGTGACAAGGAACTGGTTCAGGAAATAGCCTTCCGATCCCATGATCTCCACACCGTCATAGCCCGCCTCTCGCGCGCGCTCAGCCGAAGTCGTGATGTCCGCGATCTGTTTTTCAATCCCCGCTTCGTCCAATTCCTTAGGCGCAAACGGCGAAATCGGAGACTTCACAGCCGACGGCGCGACGCACTCAGGACTATAAGCATACCGACCCGCGTGCAGGATTTGCATCGCGATCCGCCCACCCTCGTCGTGCACGCGGTCTGTCACCTTCCGGTGGTTCGCAATGTCTTCAGGCTTGAACAGACCCGCCGCACCGGGCAACACGCCCCCTTCGCGGTTCGGAGACATGCCCCCGGTCACAATCAGCCCGACACCGCCTCGCGCACGCGCGCCGTAAAACGCAGCCACGCGGTCGAAATCACCGACCTCTTCCAAACCGGTGTGCATCGACCCCATCAAAACCCGGTTCGGCAGCGTGACATGCCCAAGGTCCAAAGGTTGGAAAAGATGAGGATAATCGGTCATGGCTCGGCCCCTTTTCGAAACTGGGCCGACACTGACCCAAGCACCGCCCGCTGTCACGAGGGAACGCCGCGTCAGATCACTCTCATTCGTTCAGATTGTTCCGCCTTGCGGTATCCGCTAACGTTGCCACAATAAAACAAATGACGCGGGGGCGGTCGAGCAGGTGACAGTGCTTGCAAAATATCAGCGGCTCGAATCCGAAGGCGTCTGGCGCGCCGACGAGGAGGCTCAAAGGCGTGATATCATCGTCTCAATCGGTGAGGCCACTCTCACACTAACCGACCTAAACGAGGTCGCGCTGACCCATTGGTCCCTACCTGCCATCCGCCGCCAGAACCCAGGCACACGACCCGCAGTCTATGCGCCCGGTGAGGACACTCCGGAAACCCTCGAAATTGCCGACGACGAGATGATCGACGCCGTCGAAAAAGTGCTCCGCGCAGTGCGCAAACAGGGCCGCCATCCGGGACGTCTGCGCAACCTCATTTATGGCGGCCTCTCGGTGCTCGTCCTTGTGCTGGCGGTTTTCTGGCTGCCCGGCGCGCTGTCGCGCTATGCCTCGCACATCATTCCCGAAGAAACCCGCGACAATATCGGCGCGCGCCTTGCAGCAGATGTCGAAAGACTAACAGGCGCGCATTGTGAAGACCCGACCGCTCTTGCAGCACTCAACCGTTTGTCGCAGAGGTTGTTCCCAGATGCCACACCACAGGTTCTCGTCCTGCCCTCAGCCCTCGAAACCACGCAGCACCTGCCCGGCGGGACACTTCTGGTCAGCCACAAACTGGTCGAAGACTTTGAGACAGTAGATGTTCTGGCTGGCTACCTGCTGGCCGAAAATTTGCGGCGCCGCACATTTGACCCCTTCGAACGTCTGCTGAAAGGCGCAGGTCTGACCGCAGCCTTTGGATTATTGACCACCGGAGACATCAGCGAAGACGACCTGCGCGCCCATGCCGAAGCGCTGATTGTAGCGGAACCGTTAGAGCTTACCGGCGACGGTCTCGCCGCCGAGTTTGTTCAAAGCGAGGTCAAACCCGATGCGTATATTACAGCCGCAGCCCCTCCTCCTCAGGCATCCGAAACCCTGAGCAATGCCAGCGCGCAGATCCCGACATCTCCGCTGTTAACCGACAGCGAATGGATTGCCTTGCAACAGATTTGCGAAACCTAGTCGGCGCGCCGCACCATCGGCACTTTATTGGACCAAACCCGCGACATTGCAGCGTTCCCGGCAGCGGTGCGTGGGCCACGGTCAGGGTTCAGCCGTCCGTCAGTCCATGCCGGCTTAAACCCGCTCGGAGCGCTTCTTGCCACCGGCGGCGCACGCTTGATGACCGTCGGTGCCGATGCCTGGGCCATTGCCACGGAAACCGGCGACGTTACCAAAACCCGCGCCGAATTTCCCGCAAAGGTCGGAACTTCGTCACAGACAGGCACACGCCCGGCATCCAGCCGCGCCACCCAGACGGTCGTGTCATTCAACCGCGCCCGTGTGAATGCACAGCCCTCGCTATCGACAAAAGCGCGACCGACAAATCCCTCAGGTGGCAATTCAGCCGGATCGGCAGCCACTGACATCGCCCCCAAAAGGTAAACTGCCAAACCACCAAGATATATGCGCATGAAGTGTCCCTTCCACAGGATGTTGTCATCAAAATGGCGCGGTCACGCAGTCCTGTAAAGAGACGTCGGTCCTATTTCGTGCCAAACATCCGATCACCCGCATCGCCAAGCCCCGGCACAATATAGCCAAGCTCATTCAGTTTTTCGTCCAGAGACGCAGTGACAACGGGCACATCCGGGTGCGCTTCCTTCATCCGAGCCACGCCCTCGGGCGCTGCCAGCAGGCACAAGAAGCGAATATTGGTTGCACCCTTTTCCTTGATCAGATCAATCGCCGCGACCGAGGAATTCCCCGTCGCCAGCATAGGGTCCACCGCAATCACCAAACGGTCAGACAACTCGCCCGGCAATTTGCAGTAATACTGCACTGGTTTCAGCGTTTCTTCATCGCGGTAAAGCCCGACAAAGCCGACACGCGCCGAGGGGATCAGGTCCAGCATCCCATCCAGCAACCCGTTGCCCGCCCGCAAAATCGACACCAACGCCAGCTTGCGCCCATCCAGAACCGGCGCCTCCATCACCTTCAGCGGCGTTTCGATCGCACGAGTCGTCATCGGCAAACCGCGTGTTACCTCGTAGGCCAGCAAATGACTGATCTCGCGCAGTAGTTGGCGAAAAACAGCCGTAGACGTCTCCTTGTCACGCATCAGGCTCAGCTTGTGCTGCACCAATGGGTGGTCAACGACGGTCAAATGCTCGCTCATGATGTCTCCAGTTTATTCAGTATCTTCACTTT
>JABDQU010000094.1 GCA_013042105.1 Boseongicola sp. | reverse complement strand
GATCGTGCCTTCGCGACCCTTGTCCTTGCCAGCAAGGACGACGACCTTGTCGCCGGATTTAAGCTTAGCAGCCATCTTACAGCACCTCCGGGGCGAGCGAGATGATTTTCATGAAGTTCTTGGCGCGCAGTTCGCGAACAACTGGTCCGAAGATACGTGTACCGATCGGCTCGTTGTTGTTGTTGAGGATGACAGCAGCGTTGCGATCAAAACGGATCGCTGTGCCATCTTCGCGACGGACTTCTTTGGCAGTGCGAACGACGACGGCTTTACGCACGTCACCCTTTTTCACACGACCGCGTGGAATGGCTTCCTTGACCGATACAACAATCACGTCACCGACGGATGCGTATCGACGTTTGGAACCACCCAGAACCTTAATGCACTGAACACGGCGCGCGCCGCTGTTGTCAGCAACATCCAGGTTTGTCTGCATCTGGATCATTTGGTGTCTCCCGACCTGTGGGACCGCTTTGCAGTCATTGGCCCCAGGGTTTCGCTAATATTCGAGGTGATCTTGGCTTAGTCGGCCAAAACCTCCCAACGTTTCGTCTTCGACTTTGGCGCACATTCCTGAATGCGGACCTGATCGCCCGTCTTGAATGTGTTTGCCTCATCGTGAGCCCGGTATTTCTTGGACTTACGGATGGTTTTCTTCATGACAGGGTGTGTGAAACGGCGTTCTACCGAAACAGTGACGGTCTGTGCGTTTGCATCGCTTGTGACGGTGCCTGTGAGGATTCTTTTAGGCATTTCTTCAGGCCTCCGCAGCGGCAGCGGCCGCCTTTTGGTTCAAAATGGTCTTAACCCGGGCTGCTTCGCGGCGCACGATGCGCATACGAGCCGTATTCTCCAACTGGCCAGTGGCCTGCTGGAAGCGGAGGTTAAAAGCCTCTTTCTTGAGGTTTGCCAGCTCGTCACGGAGCTGATCGGGAGTTTTCTCCCGCAGTTCATTGGCGTCCATCGCCTATATTCCTTTTTCAACATCACCGGAGAGCCGCGCAAAACGTCACTCTGATTCCGGTGGAGTGGACAGTAAGCGCGCCGTATAGGCCCCGCGCGCGCGCTTGGCAACCCTTGTTTTGGGATCAGGTTTCCCGGCCTTCGGCCGCGATCCGCCGGGGGTTCCACCCCCGAAACCCCCGGGATATTTTGCAACAGAAGAAGGAGAGCCGCGTCAGCTTTCCCATTTGTAGTTGAAGCTGACGCTGATCCGGTCGTCTTCGGCCATATTCATCGGCACTTCGTGACGCAGCCAGCTTTCCCACAAGAGGACATCGCCAACATTTGGTGCCACATAGACGAAGGTTTTAAGGTCTTCACGCGCGTCTTTCTTGCGCGGTGGAGCCGCCATCATCATCGCGTGGCGCGGATCTTCAAATTTGATCGCGCTGGCGCCTTCAGGCATCGCCACGTAGGTCGTGCCGCTGATCACCGAATGGGGGTGAATGTGAGCTGTGTGGATGCCGCCTTCGGGCAGGATGTTGATCCAGAGGTCCTCAAGCACGATCTTTCGGTCGCCGAGGTCGAAATCGAGACGTTCGATAAACGCTGCCACATGCGCGTCGAGCTGTTTGATCAGGTCAGCGAAGATCGGAAAGCGCCAGCCAAGGTCGGTCAGACTGGCATAGCTTGTGTAGCCTGGGAAATCGTTTTCCTCACACCATGCTTGCCCCGCCTCATCATCTTCCGCAATTGACAGGCAGGAGGCTTCAAGCTCGACGGGGTCAATTCCCTCGACGACAGAGTGATAGAGCGGGGTTGCAAAGAGCGTGCGAATTTTGGTCATGCCATTGATCTACAGGCCACGCGCCTGACGCGCGAGGCCAAATTGCGTTCGATAGATCTCATTGCAACGCAATAAGGGGTTAGACATGTACGGACGCATCACACATTTCAAAGGCGACCCGGCACGCCTTGACGGAATGGTTGGCCGAATACTGGCAATCCGCGAACAGTTAAAAGCAATCCACGGCGGCGCTGCCAATTACGCCATGTGGAACGATGACGGAACCGGCGTGGCGATTGCGGTCTATGACAGCGAAGCTTCTGCAAATGCGGCGGTCCCGCAAATTCAGGAAATCTGGGGTGTGTTAGCGGACTTTCTCGTGGCACCGCCCGAGATCGTCTCCTACGCACACGCCGAAAACACGCGCGGCTAACGACCGCTCAAATCTGTATTGGGACCCCATCAGAGCGGCCAAGCACAGATACCTGACACAGTGGACTGTCAAACGCCGCCACGCCCGGCAGCAGGGCGCGGGCGTTCCGTCACAGGCCCCACTGCTTGAGATCAGTTTCCGTGGCCCCGGCAGCACGGAATATCTGCTCGACCTCCTCAAGTGCCAACTGCATTTCGCCGGATGTAAGAGCCGGACCATCGGTCAGGCGCTGCACATGTGATTGCGCGCGCAGAATAGCGTCGAGCTGTTTGGAAAACGTCGAATTATGAGGAAAACGGTCATGTAGTTCTGCGAATATCGATCGCATGTGATCGAGAAGCGCCACCTTTTCAGTCAGCGCATCCGACTGTCGCGCTGCCGAAAGCCTCTCAAAAGTATCCATGCGCCATCGCCGCTTTGTTGTTCAGTCGCCAAAACTTACCAACGAAATTCGGCGGGAATTGGGCGCTGAGCATGCCTTGAGCGATGCACGAGACGACTGGCATGACCTTGAAATCGATTGCTCTGTCAAAGCCCTGACAGAAACTCAGCCGGACCAATCAGGCCCAACCCTTCCCAACGACCGTCCAACACTCAGGCGTTCAGATATCCAACGCCCAGAGACAAAAATGCCCCCACATGCACAAGCATGATCGCACGGTCCTTCCACATGACACCGACGGCAAACCAAAGCGCAATGCCGACGAGGAAAGCGAAAACGTTCCATGGCACGATGTTGAGACCGGTCAGACCATAGCCAAACAACTGAATGACCGTTGCGATCCATTTAACGATATCGACGGATTTCATGGGCTTCGCTTTCCTGTGGGCTACAAAAAAAGGGCGGCGCAAACGCACCGCCCCTTCTTGAAGTTGTGACCCGGTGATGGCCCGCGAATTCTTGCAGAATTCGCGACACCACACTGGTAGCTTTCGCTTTCGCGAAAAAGACCTTTACCAGTCTTCGCGAACGATCGTGCGCGTCTTGACCGGCAGCTTCATCGCAGCAAGGCGAAGTGCCTCACGTGCGATGGTGTCGTTGACACCGTCGATTTCGAACATCACGCGGCCCGGCTTCACTTTGCAGGCCCAGAAATCCACGGAACCTTTACCTTTACCCATACGAACTTCGACGGGCTTGGAGGTCACCGGGGTGTCCGGGAAGATGCGGATCCATACACGGCCCTGACGCTTCATGTGACGCGTCATGGCACGACGAGCAGCTTCGATCTGACGTGCAGTTACACGCTCTGGCTCGGTGGCCTTCAGGCCATAGGTGCCAAAGTTCAGATCGGATCCACCCTTGGCTTCACCCTTGATGCGGCCTTTATGCATCTTGCGGAATTTAGTGCGCTTTGGTTGCAGCATCTGTTTGCTCCTTAATTCCGACGGCCGCCGGCACCACGCGGTGCAGGACCATCCTGAAGCTCTTGCTGACGACGATCACGAGCAGCAGGATCGTGCTCCATAATCTCGCCTTTGAAGATCCAGACCTTGATGCCGATGATACCATAGGCGGTCTTTGCTTCTGCCAGAGCATAGTCGATGTCGGCACGCAGAGTGTGAAGCGGCACACGACCTTCGCGGTACCATTCCGTCCGTGCGATTTCCGCGCCGCCGAGACGACCCGCAACGTTCACACGAATACCAAGCGAACCCATGCGCATTGCGTTCTGAACCGAGCGCTTCATAGCGCGCCGGAACGAAACACGACGCTCAAGCTGCTGCGCGATGCTTTCGGCGACCAGCGCCGCATCAAGCTCGGGCTTGCGAACTTCGACGATGTTCAGGTGCAATTCGCTGTCTGTCATCGATGCAATCTTGCGACGCAGACCTTCAATGTCCGCACCTTTCTTGCCGATGATGACACCGGGACGTGCAGTGTGGATCGTCACGCGGCACTTCTTGTGCGGACGCTCGATAATCACACGGCTGATGCCGGCTTGCTTACACTCTTCTTTGATGAACTCACGGATCTTAATGTCTTCCAGAAGAAGATCGCCGTAGTCCTTCGTGTCGGCGTACCAACGGCTGTCCCAGGTCCGGTTGACCTGAAGCCGCATACCGATCGGGTTTACTTTATGACCCATTATGCTTGCTCCTCAACTTGGCGGACCTTGATCGTCAGTTCCGAGAACGGCTTGATGATGCGACCGAAACGACCGCGCGCACGAGGACGTCCGCGCTTCATCGTCAGGTTCTTGCCAACGTAAGCCTCGGCAACGACCAACTCGTCCACATCAAGGTTGTGGTTGTTTTCAGCGTTTGCGATGGCCGACTGAAGACACTTCTTCACATCGTCCGAAATCCGCTTCTTCGAGAACGTGAGATCGGACAGAGCCTTCTCAACCTTCTTGCCGCGGATCATCTGTGCCACGAGGTTCAACTTCTGCGGCGACGTGCGCAACATGCGCGTCTTTGCCATCGCTTCGTTGTCCGCCACGCGGCGTGGATTCTTTTCCTTGCCCATGACTTATTTCCTCTTCGCTTTTTTATCAGCGGCGTGACCGTAATAGGTGCGTGTTGGCGAATACTCACCAAACTTCTGACCAATCATCTCCTCGGAAACATTCACGGGGATATGCTTGTGGCCATTGTAGACACCAAAGGTCAAACCAACGAATTGCGGCAGGATCGTTGAACGACGCGACCAGATCTTGATCACTTCGTTACGGCCCGACTCGCGAGACTTTTCGGCCTTCTTCAAGACATAGCTGTCTACAAAAGGGCCTTTCCATACTGAACGGCTCATATCTTAACGGCCCTTCTTCTTGGCGTGACGCGAACGCAGGATAAGCTTCGACGACGCCTTGTTCTTGTTCCGGGTGCGCGCCCCCTTTGTCGGCTTGCCCCATGGCGATACCGGGTGACGTCCACCGGACGTACGACCCTCACCGCCACCATGCGGGTGATCGACCGGGTTCATCACGACGCCACGCACAGACGGGCGAATGCCCTTGTGACGGTTGCGACCGGCTTTACCGAAGTTCTGGTTGCTGTTGTCGGGGTTCGACACGGCACCCACAGAGGCCATGCACTCCTGACGGAC
>JABDQU010000090.1 GCA_013042105.1 Boseongicola sp. | reverse complement strand
AGGTGTCATGGCAGTCGAAATAGACGCAAGCGATCAAACATCCAACGCCGAAAACTTCCCGATTCAAAAGACTTGGCGACCCCGGCAGGATTCGAACCTGCAACCTGCCCCTTAGGAGGGGGCTGCTCTATCCAGTTGAGCCACGGGGCCATGGTCTCCCTTGTCGGAAATCCTGCCTGTCGCCGCAAGCCTTGCATCAATCAAAAAGCTTGCGTGACAAATCCCAAAAGATCGGAGAGGTTAGCGATAACACAGCCATGTTGGGCGCAAACCGCCGACGAACGGATACGGGTTAACTATGACAGACAAGAAAATCATCCCAATGTCAGACGATATCGCAACGCCAGCGCGACGGCCGCTCACCCTTCGCGATGTTTCAGAGGCCTCAGGCGTAAGCGAGATGACGGTCAGTCGGGTATTGCGCAACCGTGGCGATGTCTCGGTCGCCACCCGCGAAAAGGTGCTGAAAGCAGCGAAAACGCTTGGCTACGTGCCAAACAAAATCGCCGGAGCGCTGGCGTCCAGTCGCGTGAACCTTGTTGCCGTCATTATTCCAAGCATGTCCAACATGGTCTTTCCAGAGGTAATGACCGGCATTTCGGAAGTGCTGGACGATACCCCGCTTCAGCCCGTTGTGGGCGTCACGAACTACCTCCCCGAGAAAGAAGAAGAAGTCCTCTTCGAGATGCTGTCCTGGCGGCCCTCAGGCGTGATTATTGCAGGGCTTGAGCACTCGGATGCGTCACGGGCAATGCTTCAAGCTGCTGGCGTTCCGGTTGTGGAAATCATGGACGTCGACGGGGAACCGATAGATGCGGTTGTGGGGATCAGCCACCGCCGTGCCGGACGCGAAATGGCGCGAGCGATCGTCAAATCAGGGTATCAGAATATCGGTTTCCTCGGCACAAAAATGCCGCTCGACCACCGCGCGCGCAAACGCTTCGAAGGCTTTACCGAGGCGCTTGCAAAAGAAGGCATCGAGGTCATGGACCAGGAATTTTACTCCGGCGGTTCCGCACTGGCGAAGGGTCGGGAGATGACCGAAGCCATGCTGAAACGCTCGGAAGACCTCGATTTTCTCTATTACTCCAACGATATGATTGGCGCTGGCGGGCTGCTGTATTGCCTTGATGCGGGCATCAATGTTCCATCCGACCTTGGTTTGGCGGGCTTCAATGGTGTGGAACTTCTTGATGGACTGCCGCGCAAATTGGCTACCATGGACTCCGGGCGCAAGGAAATTGGCCGCGAGGCCGCCCGCATCATCGCTGGTCGGACCGACGGCTCCATCACGGAAAGCGGTCAGCGGATCGAACTCACGCCTAAACTCGAGCCGGGCGAGACTTTGAGGCGTTACCGGTAGATCATTAAAAGTGTCGCCAAGATACAGCGGCGAATGCTCACAGGTTAATCGATTGGCAAGAGATTTGCACCCATTCTAACCGTGACGCGTTGCAAGGGGGGCCATGCACGCGTCTGGAACGGTTTGACCGAACTGGGGTGAGCAATGATCTATTTCTGCGCGGCGCATTTGCGCCTGAATTCCGAATGTAATGTGGGGCAGTTGGTTGCAAGGCCGCCACAAAATCACAACACCTCCGACGAATGGGGGCGTGTCTGATGGAGTTTTTGGAAACCGTTTACCGACCCTGGTCGGATGCATGGATATTGCTCGGTGAGGATCACGATTTTGATTCCGGACCTCACGAAGGCGATGTGCCTTTCTATTCGAATGACCAAATTGCGACGCAGCTGACCACCGATTTTTGGGGTGGCACAACCTACTCCTTCAACGTCGAGACCGGTGACACCTTAACTGTCGATTTATCGGCTCTGGCAGACAACGGACAGCTCATGGCACGTCTCGCTCTTGACGCCTGGAGCGAAGTTACCGGGTTGGAGTTCATCGAACGAACCGCTGATCAGCTAGCACCCAGCGCCACTCAGACCGAAGGTCCCGACGCAAGTTCCGGCACTCTCACAGCGTATAGCATGAGTGTCGGCGAGGATTTCACCGGCACGATTGGAGCCGCGGATCGCGATGCTGTCGCCGTTAACCTCATCGCAGGTCAAAGCATCACAATTGCGCTCGACGGCAACGCTGACGCCGGGAATGCCCTTGTCGATCCCTACCTGCGTTTGAGGGATGGCAACGGAAACGTGATTGCGCAGAATGACGACGCCAACGGGATGGGAAGCATGATCTCATTCGAAGCCCCAACGTCCGGCACATACTATGTTCAAGCGGGTTCGTATCTCGACAGTCTTTCTGGTGACTACACCCTGTCCATTCGAGAAACCCCAAGCTCCCCTGCGATAACCTTTCAAGACGATGCCGCCGGGGCCTATGCGCAGTTCTGGGCCTCCGGATCAACCATTACTCGCGCGACCATTAACATCGACGATACCTGGGCCGGAGGGTCGGCTCGGGTCGATGGATATTTCTATCAGACCTACATTCATGAAATTGGCCATGCGCTTGGGCTGGGACATGCCGGAAACTACAACGGAAGTGCCACCTATGGGGCCGATAACAACTATCTCAATGATAGCTGGCAGGCTTCTGTGATGTCTTACTTCCATCAGGTCGAAAATACATTCATCGATGCAAGCTTTGCCTATGTGATCACGCCGCAGGTCGCCGATATCATCGCGATCCAAAACCTTTATGGGACGCCAGAAAACAATACCGGAGATGACACCTACGGCGCGAATGCCAATACCGGAACCTACCTCGACACCGCGCTCAGCCTTTCAAACCCGATCTCGTTCACGGTCTTTGACACCGACGGAACTGACACATTCGACTTTTCCGAGTTCACCGGCGATCAAAACATGGACCTACGCGAAGAGGCATTTTCAGATTTGGCGGGCCTTACTGGTAACATCGGGATCTCGCGGGGCACCATCATTGAGTATGGCCTGACAGGAAACGGCGACGACTCAATCCATGGTAATTCAAGCAACAACGGTCTTTCGACCGGCGCGGGCACAGATACCGCATATGGAGCGGATGGAAACGACGCGCTCAGGGGTCAAGACGGCAACGACACACTTGAAGGTGGCGAAGGACGCGACGTCCTTGAAGGCGGCCAAGGAGACGACGGGCTGGATGGCGGGAATGGTGGTGACTTGCTGCTCGGCGATGTCATCACGTTTGCTGAACTTGCTGATATGTTCCCGTCCTGGACACCAGAAGCAAATGCGCAGATGCTTTTGGACCAAGGCGATCTATTGGCCGTGTGGGAGGACATACTGTTGGATAGTTTTGCGATCGCTTAGGCGATCTCATCACCATAGATTGTATCGCCGCCTTCGCCACCAGTCACCAAATCGTCCTCGGATCCGCCAAGGATCAGATCATTGCCGGCGCCGCCGTTGACAGTGTCATCACCTGATCCGCCTCGCAGAGTGTCGGCACCGTGCCCCCCAAAGATCACGTCCTGACCCGCACCACCTGAAAGCAAATCGTCGCCCTCAAGACCGGAAATCGTGTCATTTCCTGAGTTGCCATTCAGAACATCCGCAGCGATGCCGCCAACAAGCGTTTGGCTAACGGAAAGAAGGGCCGGCCTGTCGAGATTGAGAACGTCTGAATTTGCGAAATCCGAGGTCCCAAGCGGATTGCCATCCTGGCTTACAATGCGAAGCACCTCATCCCCAAAGGTAATCACCGCACCATCCGTTGTCGGCGTAATAGACAGCTGGCTCACATCATAAAGGAAATCGAAACCGGAAAGATCAAGGCGGTCCGAACCACGTTCAAAATCGAGGATAAGGTCTTCCATACCGTCCAATGCAAACACGAAAAGATCTGCGTCACCTCCCCCTGTAAGCGTGTCCTGACCATGCCCGTCATACAGAATATCCTCTCCGTCACCGGCCTGAAGAAAGTCGCCGGTATCAGTCCCGATAAGCTGATCGTTTAGCGCCGTCCCAATGGGTGTGTTCTGGCCAAGCAACAACGCCCCCTGCATCGACAGGTCAAAACTCAGCCGCGTCAACCCAGCCTCCCAAGCAGAGCCTCCAACGATCTGTAACGCATTGTTTGCAAAACTCATCGAAAGCGCTGAGACGCGGTAAAGCGTCGTGCTTGCCGTATCCGCAAACGTCGATAAATGAACCAGTCGCCCACCGGGCAGAGCGGTAAACAGGGAAATCCCGCCATCTGCGCCACCGGCCGCAACATAGGCAAAGTTACCGACTGTGACTGTGTCGACGCTGGACACGGCCTGAAATCGAGTTGCGTTGGAATCAAGGACGTGATCGCTCAGCCAGAGCGTTCCGTCAGTGTCTACGCGCAGCGTTGAAAGGGAAGACGAGCCTGGCGAAGCAATGACCAGCAGCGTTTCATCCAAGCGCTGCAATGCCTTGATCTCTGAAGGCATGTTGATGGGAAGCCCGTCCAATGTGCCAAAGCTGTCGACAACAGACAGCACGCCTTCTGTGCCAACCTCAATCAACGCCACGCCATTCTCGCTCTGAGAGACTGCCGCAAGATAGTCGGCTCCATCGATTCTTACCGAAGTCGCGTCCGAGACACCTCCAAGAAAGACACCATCGTTGTCGACAAGACTTGAGACCCAGACCATCGCCGTGCTTGGCCCTCCATAGGCGGTCAGCCCGTCGCCGTTTGCGTCTGCCGTAACCAAGATATCACCAGCCGAAAGCGGCGCGACCAAGGTGCCGACGCCTGCTTCACTGTATTGCGATCCCAACGCACCATCTGCAGAAAGTGAAACAAATTGCCCTATAGAACTTGGCAATCCGGCGATAGCAAGCGCGCCGTCGTATAGCTCCAAGGCCGGCGCGCTACCGACCTCGAATGGCCCATCGATCGCCAGACTGCGAGAAACGAGAAGCGTGCCATCCGACGACATTTCGAGTTCGACCAACGTCTCGTCTGTCCGCGAAATTGCGTAAAGAATGCGCCGCTCGCCTATCTCGGCAAAGAGTAGATCGCTAACCCCCCAGTCGAGACCAAGGGTTTCACTCTCAACGATCTGACTGACAAATAGCTGCGGCACTCATGCGTTCCCAGAACCAAGAGCCACCGAACCTTTGTGGCAGCTCTGGGTCAGGTCTTGCAGAATCTTGGTTAAGAATTTGTGAGCGGATGCCTCAAAACCTCAGGAAATGATCTCAAAATCTGTGACGTTTATCATTCCCCGGTCGGTTATCTTGAGCGCGGGAATGACGGGCAGCGCGAGAAACGCAAGCTGAATAAAAGGCTCTTCCAGCTTTACACCCAGAGTTCGCGCAGCACTTCTGAGATCGATAAGGGAGTCTTTCACGACCTCAAATGGCTCCATACTCATCAGGCCAGCGATTGGAAGTGACAGTTCTGCCAGGATACTTCCATCGCGCACGACAACAAAACCACCCTCCAACTCGTCCAAACGATTTGTGGCCAACGCCATATCGTCATAGCTCACCCCGACGGTGACGATGTTGTGGTGGTCATGGCAAACCGTCGAGGCAATCGCGCCCGCCTCAATCCTAAAGCCTCGCACAAACCCTGTAGCGATGTTCCCGTTTTTGCCATGCCTTTCGATGACGGCTATGCGCGCAAGGTCTCGCTCAACGTCCGGCTTTTTGTCACCATCAACGATCGGGATGGTTTCATGGAGATGCTCAGTCAGAATCTTACCGTCGAGAATACCGATGACGTCCGTCGCCTCGTGATTGGCAGCAGCGCGGAAATTCGAAGCTACCACCACCGGGGCGCGGACCGAATGTCGCCCAACGATTGGAATGCTCTTGCGTTCCGCAAACGCTGTATCATCGGCAAGCTGACCGCCACAAAAGACCATCTTTGCGCGGCATGCCTCTAGGCTGTCCAGCACCACAATGTCCGCACGTAGTCCGGGCGCGATCAACCCCCGGTCCTTTAATCCGAACGCCTCGGCGGCCGAAAGACTTGCGGCACGATACGCGGCAAGCGGCGGTGTGCCCAAAGCGATCAAAGTCCGGATCATATAGTCGAGATGCCCATGCTCTGCGATGTCGAGCGGGTTACGATCATCTGTGCATAGGCACATGTAAGACGCGGTTCTCTCTGTCAGAAGCGGTTGCAGCGCCTGCAAATCCTTTGACACTGAACCTTCCCGTATCAGGACGCGCATCCCCTTTTGTAGCTTTTCCTTTGCTTCCGCAGCGGATGTCGCTTCATGTTCCGTCCGTATCCCGGCGGCGACATAGGCATTCAAATCCTTGCCCGTCAGCAGGGGACAATGGCCATCAATGTGTTTCCCCTCAAACAAGCGAAGCTTTTCCATGACGTCAGGATCACGATGTATCACCCCTGGATAATTCATGAATTCTGCCAACCCAATTTCCGACGGATGACCGCGCAGTGCTTTGATATCAGCTGCGCTCAGGCGGGCGCCGGCAGTCTCCATGTCAGTTGAAGGCACGCAGGACGAAAGCTGAACGCGTATGTCCATAAGAGTTCTTTCAGACGCCAACTGGAAATACTCAATGCCTTCGGAGCCAATGACATTGGCAATCTCATGTGGATCGCAAATCGCAGTCGTTACACCTCGTGGCGTTACGCATCGGTCAAACTCGTGTGGTGTGATCAGAGAACTTTCGATGTGTAGGTGGGTATCAATGAACCCCGGCACAAGAATTGTGCCACTGACGTCGACCTCTTGGCTGCCTTGGTATCGCGCGCCCGTCCCGACTATCGTATCGCCAGATATCGCAACATCACCTTCAACGAAATCACCTGTAATGAGATCAAAAACCCGGCCACCTTTCAGGACCAGTTCAGCATCTTGGTCACCGCGACCCATCGCAATTCGCGTTTCCAATTCTTTGCGATTTGACATCAGGTCTCCTTTGCGCACGCACAGCGACGATCGCTATTGATCGGGCACATTTCGATGAACCCGCTTCAAACCTGATAACATCATCTCGGCGCAAGAAGCACAAATTGCGGTGAAGGATTAAAGTCGCAACACTCACCGTCCGAGGGGCCGATGCTCGCACCACTTTGGCTTCTTGACCCGCACGGAGAGCACACTCAAAAAAACGGCCATTAGCCATCCTCTTGGGCGCTAACTCAGTTACCGAATTCAAAAAAACAGAAAGGCCAAGCTCTTGTCTTCCAAGGCGTTGCCAAGAAAAACCGAGCCTACCGCAATCGATAGAGAAAAGGTGCAGTGCCCTCAGCTCGCGCGTAGCCTTACCACGTTTTCGCTTGCAGTTTTGCCGCCCGCCAAAGGTACGGTGAAACCGAACGTGGTTACGCGTTCCGATTGATTGCTCGACACACTAACCTGCCCTCCCCACTTCTCGACAGTTCGCTCAACAAATGCGAGGCCAAGGCCGGTGCCACCACCGCGATCACGCGACCTCAGCGTCTTGAAGGGCTGAAAAATCTTGGAGATATAAGCACTATCAATTCCAGGACCATTGTCAGTCACGCAGATCCGGACATTATCACTCTCCATCTGGTAGGAAATTGATATCTCACCAGAGTCGCGATCGTGATGCTTTGCGGCGTTAGAGACCAGATTGCGGATCACGATATCAAAGCCAACCGGGTCAGCGAAGAGGGTCGGTATGCCACCGGGTACGGTCACTTTAAATGACTTTGGAATATCGCAAAGATCGAGAATAGAGGGCCAACGTGTTGCCGGATCAAAGGCGCGGGACAAAGACTGATCGTCAGACGCTGAGTACGCAAGCAGATCCTCAATTAGCACGCTTTGGCGCTCAATGAGCCGATCAATATGTTCAAAATTCTCAAGCATCTCACCCTCGAGTTTAAGATCAGTTTCAGCAATATCCTCGAGAATCCACTTATGAAGGTTGCGAATATTTCGGAGAGGCCCGGCAAGATCATGCGCTGCCACATGACTAAACTCACTCAGGTTCCGGTTTGCTTCCTGAAGGCGCTCCGCGTTGGACTGAAGCTTTGTGTGCGCCACTGACAACGCCGTAACATCAGTGGCGACGATGCCGTATTGACCAGAAGGAAGCTTTACACTTCGGCTTTTCAGCACGCGGCCGCCGGCCACCAAATCAACTGAAATTGCCTCGCGTCCAGCTCTTAGGTCTGCAATTTGCTCTTCGGGGCTCTTCTGGAAGTCCTCACTGCCTAGCAAAAGGTCTGCTGCCCCTGTTTCCTGTTTCGATGCAAAGACCTCTTTTAAGGTTTTGCCACCGGTCAAAAGCGGCATTTGCAACGGATAGTTTCGCTCAAATGCATCATTCCACCATAGTGGGCGCATTTCTGAATCTGCGATCAGGAGCGTTTCGCCCGTCGCATTGAGAACTTCCTGCAGAGAATTGGCGCGTTGCGTTGCAAGCTGTGCGCGTTTTCGAACCCCGTAGTGAAGCCAGCCCCAGTAAATGAGTGCCATCAAGACAGCTGTTGCAGCCAAGCCCACCGCAACGCTTTCACGGTTTGTCAGCGGGTCGGCGGTTGGCCGAAACCATTCATCATAGAGTTCTTGAATGTGACCACGGCTTTGCGCGTAGCCAATGGCGAAGTTCATGTCCTCAACCAAACCGGTTTGTAGCCGGTCAACGAGAAAGCCCGCCTCAGTTTGCCTCAGGCTGAACTGCGACTGCTCTATCCGGCCGCTCAGACCGGCGCGTCGCGCGTTGAATTTCAAGGTTGCGACCGGTGCGGCCACCGCATCGACATCGCCCGACAGGAGTGGAATGAGCAGGTCATTGCCGCTTTCAAGAGGCACAACCGTTGTCCCTTCAATATTGCGCAGCAACCGATCTGCCTGTGAACCCTCCGAGGCACCGACCTTCAGGCCAATAAGGTCCTTCGTCTCTGCAATCTCGTCACCCCCACGCACCACGAAAACCCCAAACGAAAACGTATGCACGGCATCTGTGAAAGTACCGTAGGCCCTTCGTTCAGAGTTGAAGCTCAGGGGTGTGGTTACATCAATGTCACCCGCTTCAAGGCTGGCCAGAAGCTCGGCAGGGTTTTGATAGGGGACAAATTGTATCTTGTATCCAAGCGGCTCGAGGAGAAGCCGGAACATATCAATACTATAACCTTCTGCCACTCCCACATTCGATGTGCCGGAATAGGGGGCGAATTGCGTGTATCCGATGCGAACCGTGTCCCCGGTCGAGACATTTTGATCATCGCATCCTTCGCTTCCACACCGCACTTGAGTGGTCGCTGGATTTGGCGCAGTGGAAACGCATAGTACCAAAAGGCAAAATGCGTGAAATCGTTGGCGTAGAATACCAAGCATGCCCAACTCCTCCCCTCAGGTTGGGCGCTTTTTGTCACAGATGTCCTAAGCATTTCATAAATCCGGCTCTCACAATTGAACCAAATTGTAGCGGTCTTGACCGAGAAACACGGGTATTCAAACTTCCACGGCGATTCCCCCGTGAAAAGAGTTCTTCGTCAGTCTTCGTGTGATCCTTCTGCGGCGTCATTCCAGAGCTTCTTCATGACTTCTCTGGCGGACTGAATATCCGAGACTGCGCCATCCAACCCCATCAAAGCAATCTTGTCCGACGCCTCGTTGATGACATTTCCACTCACGAATATTTTTGCATTCGGGTTGCTGATCCGAAGCGCTATCACCAGTTGCGACAGCGCACGAATTGAATGCTCCCCGGCAGCGGAAACACCAATCAGGACGGCGTCCGAACCCTCAACTTGGGCCACCAACTCATCATGGGTCAACCCAAGCTTAAGCGTGATATCCCACCCGTCCCGGCGAAACAGGTCAGCCGCCATTCGCACGCCCAGAGTATGCGTTTCGTCCGGGACTGACGCGAACAGAGCGGACCGTTTCGCTCCCGTCTTCCGCACAACAAAACGATGCTGCATACTTCGCATGATTGCATACATGCGACTTGTTCCAAGCGTCACGCTCATGAACGAAATCTGGTCATTCTCCCACCATGTGCCCAACATCTGCGCCGCGCGCGCCAGATACTGAAGATAAACAACCTCAATAGTCGCGCCATCTGTTTCAATCGTCTGGATGAACCGGACCCCATCTGCGTCATCTTCCGATAGCAAAGCATGACACAGTTGAGCGATTGCCTCGTCCGTTGGCGTATTGATCGAATTGGGTGTGCCGCGCGATGCCAGTCTTCGGAGAACTTCCCGAGCAAGGTTTTCGACGGTATCTTCGGGAAGTTGTGACTTCAGGTCCCGCAGTTCGGCTTGCGAGCGCGCGTATACGTCTACATCCAACGGCTTCCCGGACGGGCCATCCCTACGCACTCTTCGCTCCCTTGGTCTTGACAGTGTTTTTTTGATTTTGGCTCGAAAACGTTTGTCTCAAGCTTTAGTTCCGGTGTCAGCGGCATTTACCCTTACACGGTGCCTTTATCTTGTGATTCGGTCAATATGACGCAAAACACCGGCTCTCAGCGACGCGTATCAGCGCTGCCAAGCGTCTATGACCCCGGTCGCACCCGTGCCGCGCTCTTGTCAGCAAAGGCGGCAAGACGCTCTCGCGCATCCGGTTGTGTGTTCACAACACCTGCAAGAACTGCCTCTGCATAGGCCGCATCAAGGCCAGACATGTTTTGCATATGGCTGACGCCAGAACAGATCGCGAAGTTGGACAACGGCAGGTTTTCTGCCGCCTTTCGGGCAAGCTCAAGTGCAAGCTCCAAGCTGGATCCGGCAACAAGATACTGTGCAAAGCCAAGATCGACCGCTTCCTGCCCCCGATAAACACGACCGGTGAGCATCATGTCGATTGTCCGAGCTTTCCCGATCATATCAGTAACGCGTATAGTCGCGCCGCCACCGGTGAATAGCCCGCGTTGACCTTCGGGCAGCGCAACGTAAGCGGTTTCGTCCATGACCCTGATGTGCGCTGCACTCGCAAGCTCAAGGCCGCCACCCACTACAGCACCATGCAGAGCCGCAATGATCGGAACACCACCGTATTCCATTTTGTTGAACGCCTCATGCCACCGCATGCAGACATGCATGAAATCCGCCGGGCTGCGGTCAGCGCCGTGGTGTTCGATCAAATCAAGCCCGGCACAAAAGTGATCGCCCGACCCCGAGAGCACCACCGCGCGAACACCCGCTCGTGGTGCAACCGTAAAGAAAGTTACGAGCTCTTCTATTGTCGCGAGATCAAGCGCATTTCGCTTCTGCGGGCGATTCAGGGTGACCGTCCAAACATCCATGCCTGCATGTGCCAATGCAAGGTTTTGGTATTCGGAAGTATTGATCTCAGGCCTCATCGGTTCCCATCCTCTTGTCAGTGACTGACGCTACTCGGCTGATACTTGCGCTACTTCCGGCTTTTCTTTTTTCGCAATCGCGACCGCTTTTGCGTCCATGACGCTGTGTGCCAAACGCTTGGTGACGCGTTCAAGCTGCTCAAGTATCTCGGTCGCTCGCTCTGAATCCCGCGCCACAATCGCATCGAGAATGCTTGTATGGATCTCGACGATCTCGGCTCTGGACCGCGCCGTGAAGGTGATCATGTTCATAAGAGGCTGCATCGCCTCGATTGAGCCGGACAACTGATAGGACAGCACCGGGTTCTGAGCGCCATCAACAAGCGCACGGTGAAACGCAACGTCTGATGCGCAAAACGCCTCATCGGTCAGATCCGCCTCGCTTTGGCGTTTGATCTCGCGGCGCATGATCGCCAGTTGCGCGGGTTCGCGACGCGCGGCCGTCATCGGAGCACAGGCACGCTCCAGCGCAAAGCGGGCCTCGCAAGCCGTGTCAAAACTGATGTCGTTCATGCTAAGTAATAGCGTCGAGGTCGTCACCAGTTGCTCGCGCGCATCTTCATAGGAAAGGTGCCGGACAAACGCACCGCCAAAGGCACCTCGCTGTGTTCGGATCAGGGATTGCGCGGCCAATCGTTTCAGCGCTTCCCGGATCGTGGGGCGCGAAACATCGAAGTGTTCAGCAAGCTCGGCTTCAGATGGAAGGCGCTCATCAACGATAAGCGCGCCTGAAATTATCGCATCACGAATGGCCTTCGCGATCTGTGCGGAAAGTGCGGCGTTACTGTCTGGATCGATTTTCATTTGTCAGACATTTAAAAGTCTGACATTTAAATTGCAACTACTGACTCGGGGAGACGGGTTTTTGTTCGCAGATCGCATACGCTCCATGATTGGGATGCACTGGCTCGCGCTGTTCGGCGCGATTTTTGTGTCATGGGCGGCGCTCTATGCAATGGCGATTCCGCCCGAGCTTCGCGAAGCCTCTCGGATTTTCGGCTCTGAGTTTTGGGTCGCGCTTTGCACAATAACGCCTGACCTAGCAGGCTATGGGCGCGTCGCATTGATGTGGCTCCTAATGTCGACCGCAATGATGTTGCCGACAGCACTTCCAGCCTTTGCGGCCTATGATGATCTGGCGCAGTCTGGCGCAGAAACAGACTTCACTTCCTTTGCCCTCGGCTTCCTCGCTGTCTGGGCTGGTTTTGCCCTTGTCGCAGCCGCCCTGCAAATGGCGCTCTTTCATTTTGATCTGGTCAGCAGCTTTGGCGACAGCCGCTCGATCTGGCTTTCCGTAGGCCTGCTTGCCATCGCAGGCACCTATCAGTTTTCCGAACTGAAGGAAGCCTGCCTCAGTAAATGCCGTGCGCCGCTGACATTCTTTATGCAGCACTGGGGCGAAACGCCCGCGCGACTTGGTCTGAGACTCGGCGCGACCTGCCTTGGCTGCTGCTGGGCGCTGATGCTCCTCGCCTTCGTTGGCGGCGTGATGAGCCTCGCGTTCATGGGCCTCGCTACATTGATTATGACACTGGAAAAACTGCCCGACATCGGGCGCTGGATGAGCCGTCCGCTCGGTTTCGCCCTCTTGGGCGCCTCCGGGTTCATGGCGGTCACAGGACTTTAAAGGGAGAGAAGACATGGCACTGGATGGCGATATCGGAACCGTCCCCTGGACAATGCAGGGCGAACTGATCCTCAACTGCAACTGCACGGTGTTTTGCCCCTGCGTTGTCTCGTTGGGCCAGCACCCGCCAACCGAAGGCCACTGCCAGACGTGGGGTGGTATTCGGATCGACAAGGGCCAGTATGGCGACGTCGATCTGTCCGGACTGAACGTCGGACTTATGATCGAAATTCCCGAGCGCATGGCCCGCGGCAACTGGAAAGTCGCGCTATTTATCGACGATCGCGCCAGCGATGATGCCTACGATGCCATCGTCACGATCATGTCGGGTAAGGCACGTGGAACAACCGGCCTTTTCAGCGTTCTTGTCTCCGAACTGCTCGGCCACGAGCGTCAGCCGATTACCTACGAGAACGAAGGTAAAACGCGTCGCATCTCTGTCGGAAAACGCATTAAAGGCGAAGTGATCCCGGTTGCCGGGAAAGATCCTGAGAACGATCTGGTGATTACAAACAGCCAATACTGGATGGGCGCGGACATTACGGTCGCGACGGCCAATCTCGGTCGCTTGCGCGCCTTTGGCCGCGTTTGGGATTTCGAAGGTCGCTCGGCCGAGATTTGCCAGATCGACTGGCACGGTCCCAAGTAGGCGTCTGTTCGGGGAGGAGGGGACGTCATGCAGGAGAAATTCAACAAGGCAACAGCGAACGGCGCAAACTATGTGCCGCTTTCGCCGGTGTCTCACCTAAATCGTGCGGCTACCGTCCACGGCACGCGACCTGCGGTGGTCTACGGCGATGTGCGCTACGACTGGCGCACATTCGCAGAACGGGTTCGCGCTGTAGCTGGTGGCCTGCAAGCACGGGGCATCGGCAAAGGCGACACAGTTTCCGTCATTTGTCCGAACATCCCGGAACTGTTCGAACTCAGTTTTGCGATCCCGATGGTCGGAGCCGTGCTGAATACGATCAACACAAGACTGGAAGCCGAAACCATCGGCTACATTTTCGGCCACGCCGACACGAAACTTGTTATCGCCGACAGCACCCTTGGACCACTTGTGCACGCTGCTTTTGATTTCCTGGGCGATACACTTCCGCTCATTACAATTCGCGACGCTCAAGGTCCGGATGCCGGAACAGTGGGCGAGTCCGACTTCGACCAGCTTCGGGAAGGCGCATCTTTCACCGGCACCGGCCTCCCGGATGACGAATGGCAGGCAATTGCGCGTAACTACACGTCAGGAACCTCCGGCCGTCCGAAAGGTGTGATCTACCACCACCGTGGCGCGACGCTTATGGCGATGGGAACCGTCAACGCCTGGCAGGTCCCGCACTATGCGTCTTACCTGTCCATCGTCCCGATGTTTCACTGCAACGGCTGGTGCCACCCCTGGATG
>JABDQU010000088.1 GCA_013042105.1 Boseongicola sp. | reverse complement strand
GAGCCGTAGCGATTGAGCGGGAGAGCGTCGTGATAGGCGGCGATGATCTCGGGGCTGTGGACTGTCATGGCGAGTTTCGTGCGCACAGGTCCGGGGGCGACGCAATTGGCCCGGACCCCGTGTTCGCCCAGTTCAACGGCTTGTTGCAGGGTGAGTTGGATCACGGCCGCCTTAGACGTGCCGTAGGCGATCCGCAGGGTAGAGGCGCGCAGTCCGGAGATGGATGCGATGTTGACGATGGCGCCTTTTGAGGCCTTGAGCGCAGGCGTTGCGGCCTGAGTCATGAGGAAGGGGCCGTCGAGGTTGTTGGCCATGACGCGTTTCCAGCGCGCGTAGGTTGTTTCTTCCATCGGGCCGAAATCCGCGACTCCGGCGTTGTTGACCAGCGCGTTGATGCTGCCGAGTGCCGAGGTGACCTTGTCGATCATGCGTGTGGCTTCGTCGGGGTCGGACACGTCACCGGGGACCGCCAGCACGTTCTCCAAGCTCGCGCTGGCGGCTTCCAGTTCGTCGGTGTCGATATCGTTCATTGCGACCTGCCATCCCTCGTTGAGGAACAGTCTTGTTGTTGCAAGTCCGATGCCGCGGGCTGCACCTGTTATAAGTGCGACGGGACGCGTCACGCTGCCACCTCATCTGCGTCCGGGCCACCCAGTGATTGCAGGCGCAACGCGAGGATCCACACGGCCATGATCACGGCTGTCAGCACCCAGGCACCTGAGGTGAATGTCGCGATAACGCCAAGGAAGGCTGTAAAGGACGTGATGATCCCTGCGGCGTCCCGGAAGGCGTCGAGGCCGGAGGCGGCCAGCACGGCAACCGTAAGCGCCGCCGCGATGCCTGCGACGACGATGACGGTCCAGAGAGGTGCGAATCCGCCTTCGGTCAGCATTGCGAAGGGTGCGAATGCGCCTTCGGGGTCGATAATGCCTGTGCGCTCAAACACCCAGAATGTCGCGATCACGGCGATGCCGATCGAGACCGGGCTTGCGATCCTGACGCGCCACCATGTGTTGCGCCCAAAGAGCAGGCCGAGTGTCACGAAGGCGGCTGCGATCACGGCGAGTTGGCCGATTTCGACGCCGACGTTGAAGCCGATGAGTTTCGGCACGAAGTGTGCGCCGCCAAGACCGAAGTCGCTGAGCACGCTGGCAAAGCCGAGGCCGTGCAGCAGGCCGAAGCCGAACACGACGAAGGGCCGCCACGGCGTGAGGCCGCGTGACAGGACATTTTCGACGCCGACATAGACGATGGAGGCCGCGATCAGGGGTTCGACGATATCAGGGGAAATCTTGATGATCCCGAGGGATCCAAGGGCCAACGTGACGGTGTGTGCCAGTGTGAAGGCCGAGATTTGCCACAAGAGCGGGCCCATTCGAAGGGCCAGAAAGAACAGGCCGAGCACGAAGAGAATGTGGTCGAGGCCAAGCGGGATGATGTGGTCAAAGCCAACGCCGATGTATTCGACAAAGGCTTGTCCGCCGGTTTGGTCATCGGCTCCGGTGCGTGGGATCGGGTCAGTGTCGCCGCCGTTTGTCAGGAAGGTCGTGTAGCCGTTTTCGATGCCTTGCTGGCGCACGACGAGGGGGCCGTATTCTGCCGTCCATGACATGACGATGGGGCTGTTGCCTGCGGGCAAAGGCGCGGACAGGACCACTTGTGAGTTGCGGGCAAGTTCGACGTTGCCAACTTCGGGGATCGTGAGGCCCGTTATTTCAAAGGGAAGATCGGTGTCTCCGGCCTTGAGGGAAAGACCTTGCGATATAGAGGGCCAGGCGTCGCGGAAGGCTGTTTCCAGGGATGCCGAGTCCAGTGCGCGCAGCGCGTCGTAGTCTTCTGCGCCTTCGGTGGTGTTTATGTCTTCGACGCCTTCAAGGTCGAGACCGGCGATTGGGGCTTCCAGCACCCAGTCCAGCACGACTTCGACGTCGGATTGATTGATTGTCAGGTCAACAATTGTCGGCTGCACCTCGTGCGCGCGCGCGTTTGTGACCACAAGCAGGGTTGACACCAGCGCAAGCAAAGCCACCCTGATAGCGGGAAATTTAGTCTGGAAAAGCATCATGTTTCGTACCCTCGTTCTCGCCGCTTCTTTGACATGTATGTCAATCGCAGCCAAGGCCCATGAATTCTGGATCGATCCCGCCGAACATCTTGTGTCGACGTCGGATCAGGTCGTTGCCGCTTTGCGTGTCGGACAGGATTTTGTCGGCAATTCGCAGGCATACCTGCCGCAGAATTTCGTGCGTTTTGATTATGCAATGGGTGGGGAGGTCATGCCCGTCGAGGGTCGTATTGGCGACCGGCCTGCGTTGCGGATGGATGCGCCGGGGGATGGATTGATGGTGGTTATCCATCAAACGACCGGTTCGCTTTTGACCTGGGACGAGTTTGAGCGCTTTGAAGCTTTTGTCGAGCACAAGGACGCGATGTGGACGCTTGAGGCCCATAAGGCGCGCGGATTGTCTGAGGAAAACGTCCGTGAGGTTTATTCGCGTTTTGCCAAGTCTCTGGTGGGTGTGGGTTCAGCGGCGGGTGACGATATCGTCGCGGGAATGGAAACCGAGATTATCGCTTTAGAGAACCCGTATACCGGGAATATGAGCGACGGTTTGGACGTTCGGGTGCTCTATCGGGGGGCGCCGCGCGTTGACGAGCAGGTCGAGGTCTATGAATTGACTGAGAGTGACGAAATGACGGTGTTCACTGTGCGCACCGATGGCAATGGCGTTGCAACGGTCCCTGTGAAGGCGGGCGCGCGTTATATGCTGGATTCGGTCGTCCTGCGCGAGCCGTCAGCAGAACTGGCCAGTCAGTATGGTGTCGCCTGGGAAAGTCTTTGGGCGAACCTGACGTTTGGCGTGCCTGCCAATTAGTAGCTGGGTGCCGGGCCTTTGCTTGGGATGGTCGCGAGAATGATTTCGCGCAGAACGAGGCATGTCAGGCCGCTGAGGGCGATGGCTTCGTTCGAGAAGGTAAGAAGGTCACTCATTAGTCGTCTCCGGTGTGTCTGTGAGTAACTTATGCTTAAGATTCGGGGCAGATTGAGGTCTCGATAGGGGTCATTTCACGTGCGACTTGGGCTTAGATTGAGCCTCAATTGGGGCGCTGTCGCGGGAATCGTGTGTAGTCAGGCGAATATGTCTGGATTGTAGACAACACGCGATAAATAGAGGCCGTCGGGTGGAGCAACCGGGCCGCAGGCTGCGCGGTCTCGGGCGTCCAGCGCGGTTTTGACGTCTTCAGGTTGCCAGCCGCCGCTTCCGACGCGTTCCAAAGTCCCGACAATCGAGCGGACCTGATTGTGCAGGAAGCTGCGCGCGCGGACCTTGATGGCGATTTCCGGGCCTGTAGGCGTGAGATTTTCCGTGATTGTGATCTCGTCCAACGTTTTGAGCGGGCTTTTCGCCTGACACATGGTTGAGCGGAAGGTGGTGAAATCGTGCGCGCCGATGAGGTGAGCGGCTCCCGCGCCCATGGCGTCGATATCGAGCGGTTTCTGGACCCGCCATGCCAGACCTGCATCGTGCACCAGCGGCGCGCGACGGTTGATGAGGCGGTAGATGTAGTTGCGCTCAATCGCGGAAAACCGGGCGTGCCAGTCTTCGGCAACCTGAACGCAGGCGGTGATCGCAATGGGGTTTGGCTTGAGGTGGTAATTCAGGGCTTCGGACAGGCGGAAGGGGTCCCAGTTGGTGGCCATATCGACGTGGGCGACCTGCCCGTAGGCGTGAACGCCTGCATCGGTGCGGCCTGCCGCAGAGAGCAAGGGGGCGGTCTTGTCGATTTTGGTGAGCGCGTTTTCGATTGCGCCCTGCACCGACGGCTGGTCAGGCTGTCGTTGCCAGCCGGAAAAGGGCTGACCGTTGTATTCAATGGTGAAAGCATAGCGCGGCATGGCTGCGGGATTAGCGTTTGGCGCGCTGAAGCGCAATTCTTAAGCCACATCTGGTCTATCGGGCCGTTGGTTCCTATCTTTAGCGCGAAGCGAGAAGGAAAATCTTTGATTATCGGCGATATTGCGGACGGGCTGACGCGCGGCGTCGAGACCACGGTAAACACCGTAAGCGAGGCGTTTTTCGAGCCGGTGATCCGTCTGGGGGTTACGGGGCTGAGCCGTGCGGGCAAGACAGTGTTTATTACGTCTTTGGTGGCGAACCTGATTGCGCGTGGGCGGATGCCTGCTTTGCGGGCGGCAGCGGACGGGCGGATCAAGACGGCTTGGTTGCAGCCCCAACCCGACGACACGGTGCCTCGGTTTGACTATGAAGCGCATTTGGCGACGATGACCGGGGCTGCTCCGGTTTGGCCGGAAGGCACGACGGGGATCAGCGAGTTGCGTCTGTCGTTGCGAGTGCAGCCGAGCGGTTTGCTGGGCGGCATGACGGGGCCGAAGACGATCCATCTGGATATCGTGGACTATCCGGGTGAATGGCTTTTGGACCTTGGGTTGCTGGATAAGGACTATGCCACGTGGTCGCGCGAGACATTGGCGCGGATTGAGAACCGTGAGGAGGCGGGCATCTATCGCGAGGCTTTGGCGGTGGCGGATCCGGGTGCGAAACTGGATGAGGTTGCGGCGAAGTCCTTGGCGGGGGCGTTTACCGGCTATCTGATGGCGGCGCGCGAGGCGGGGTATTCGGATTGCACGCCGGGGCGGTTTTTGTTGCCGGGGGATTTGAAGGGCTCGCCTGTTTTGACGTTTGCGCCGTTGCCCGAGGGGGCCTATGGGCGCGGCACGATTGGGCGCGAGTTTGTGCGGCGGTTTGAGGCCTACAAGCGCGAGGTGGTGAAGCCGTTCTTTCGAGACCATTTTGCACGGATCGGGCGACAGATTGTTTTGGTGGATGTGCTGGGTGCGATCCATTCGGGGCCGCGCGCGGTTGAGGATTTGCGCCACGCGATGTCGGATATTCTGGGGGCGTTTCGACCCGGGAAGAACGCGTTCCTCAGTCAGATATTTTTAGGCCAGCGGGTTGAGAAGATTTTGTTTGCAGCGACGAAGGCGGATCATTTGCATCATTCTCAGCATGCTCAGTTGACGGCGATCACGGAGGCTTTGTTGCAGGACGCGCGCAGCCGTGCGGATTTTGCGGGGGCTGAGACGACGGCGATGTCGATGGCGGCCTTGCGGGCGACCACCGAGGATCGGATCGAGCAGGGTGGCCGGACTTTGGACGTGGTGCGCGGGACTTTGGAGGCGTCGGGTAAGCGGGCGGCGTTTTATCCCGGGAAATTGCCGGAGGATCCGTCGCGGCTCTTGAATCCTGCGCGGCAGGGGGCTGAGGCGTGGCTTGATGCGGATTATGAGGTGATGCGGTTTGCTCCGCAGCCGTTGGAGTTGAAGCCCGGCGATGGGCCTCCGCATATCCGTCTGGACCGGGCAGCAGAGTTTTTGATTGGGGATCGGCTGTGAGTGATCGAGATGGACCGGTCCTGATTGAGTTGGACGACAGCGGGCCAAACCCGGCGGATGCGCCGCCTGTGGCCGAGCCGGATGCGGCGCCAACAGGGCAGGCGATGCAGACCATGGCGGCTTTGACAGCGCGTGGCCCGTCGCGGTTGGTGCGGTGGTTCTGGCAGTTGTTGTTGGCGGTTGTGTTGTTCTTTGGATCGGTTGCCGCGTGGGATGCGGTGACGGGTCTGGTGGAGCGGAACGTGTATCTGGGGTGGGCGGCGCTCGGGCTGTTGGGGCTGTTTGTGACGGTCTGTCTGGCGATTTTGGTGCGTGAGTTGGCGGCTTTGTCACGGTTGAAGCGGATTGATGTGCTTCACGGGGAAGCGGACCGTGTGATAGCGGCGAATGATCTGGGTGGAGCGCGGGCGGTGACGAAGAAGTTGTCGGCGCTTTATGCGGGGCGCGAGGATTTGCGCTGGGGGCGTGAGCGTCTGGCAGAGGGTGAGGCGGAGGCGTTTGACGCGGATACGCTTCTTGGATTGGCGGAAGACACGCTTTTGAAGCCTTTGGACGACCGCGCGCGGCGCGAAGTTGAGGCGGCTGCGCGGCAGGTGGCGACAGTGACGGCTCTGGTGCCTCTGGCGTTTGCCGATGTGATTGCGGCGTTGACGGCGAATGTGCGGATGATCCGGCGGATCGCGGAGATTTACGGCGGGCGCTCTGGAACTTTGGGCGCGTGGAGGCTGACGCGAGCGGTGATTACGCATCTGGTCGCGACGGGTGCCGTTGCGGTTGGTGATGACCTTTTGGGGTCGATCGGTGGCGGGCATCTTCTGTCGAAGCTGTCGCGACGCTTTGGCGAGGGGTTGGTGAACGGCGCGTTGACCGCGCGGGTCGGCGTGGCGGCGATGGAAGTGTGCCGGCCATTGCCGTTTCGCACAGCGCCGCGTCCGAGGGTGACGCAACTGGTGCAGCGCGCGCTGACCGGTTTGTTTGATAAGGCGACGGGGTAGGAGGGTAGAGCATGGAAAGTCTGGCTGAAGATATCCGCACTATGGTGCGACGACCGCTTGCTGACGACCATGTGCGCGCAATCCGCCGGATTGCGGAAGAGGTCGAGTTTGCGGCAGGCGAAATGGTTGCCGAGGTCGGCGACCCGATGGACCGGTTTATCTATATCCTCGACGGCGAGATTGAGATCGTGGACCCGTGGACTGGTGAGCGATATTTGCAGGCGGCGCTGGGACCAACACAGTTCATGGGCGAAATCGCTTTCATGAGTGCAGGGTCTTATTCGCTGCCGATGCGCGCCTCTGAGGACACGCGGGTTCTTTCTGCGCCGCGTGAAGCGATGCTGGAATTGATGTCGCGCGTGCCTGAGATGAGCGACCACATTATCACGGTGTTTGCGGCGCGGCGTCGGCGTCAGATCGAGGAACAGGACAGTTCGCTGAAATTGATTGGTGCGGACGTGGACCGCAACATTCGGGCGATTGCCAGTTTCGCGGCGCGCAATCGTATTCCGTTCCAGTCGATTGAGCTGGAGTCGGGGGAAGCCGAGGAGTTGGTCGAGGCGTGTAGTCTGGCGGATCATGGTCCGGCGGTGATCTTTGGGAAGGACCGGGTGATCGAGGACCCGACGCCAGCCAGTGTGGCGCGGGCTTTGGGGCTGGGGCTGGAGCTTGGTGAGGACGACGTCTTTGACGTGCTGGTCGTGGGCGGTGGACCTGCGGGCGTGGCGGCGGGCGTTTATGCGGGCGCCGAGGGGCTTTCGGCTTTGGTGGTTGAAGATATGGCGATTGGCGGGCAGGCCGGGACGTCCAGTCGGATTGAGAACTATATGGGGTTCCCGACGGGCATTTCGGGTGCCGATTTATGCTGGCGGGGTGAGATTCAGGCGATGAAGTTCGGCACGCGCTTTGCAGTGCCGCGCCGTGCTGTGTCGGTCGATAAGCTGGAGAACGGCACGTTTTGTGTGACGTTGGATGACGGCATGGAGGTGCGCGCGCGCTCGATTATCGTGGCGACGGGGGTGCAGTATCGTCAGTTGCCCATTGAGCGTCTGAGCGAGTTTGAAGGTGGTGGCATTTATTACGCGGCGACGGATGTCGAGGCGCGGTATTGCAGGAATACGGATGCTGTGGTGATCGGGGGTGGGAACTCGGCCGGTCAGGCGGCAATGTTCCTTAGCCGCACGGCGCGACATGTGCATGTTTTGGTGCGGGGGCCGTCGTTGGCGTCGTCGATGTCGGATTATCTCTTGTCACGGCTGGAGAGCGATCCTCGGGTGACGATCCACTACAACACCGAGATGACGGCTCTGCGGGGGGAGGCTTCGCTTGAGTGTGCGGTCATTCGTGACAAGAAAAACGGCGAGGCGTGGGAGATTTCCACACACGCTGTGTTCGTGATGGTCGGGGCTGCTCCGAACACGGCGTGGCTGAGCGATATGGTCGAGTTGGATGACAAGGGGTTTGTGAAGACCGGAGAAGAGGTCGGGTCAGGCTCGATCTATGCGACGTCACATGCGGGCATTTTCGCGGTGGGAGATGTGCGTTCGGGATCGGTGAAGCGCGTGGCCAGCGCGGTTGGCGAAGGGTCAGTTGTGATGAGCCGGGTTTGGGAGTTTCTCGATCAGAATGGTGGTGTTTGACCGGCTGTAGGCCCTGATAGGCGTTCCTGTCTTTACCTCGGGCAGTCGCAACACTATAGCACATTCCCATGATGTTGCAGCTTGCGATCATTATTCGAATTACAGGCCCGGCGCTCTGAACCATGAGTGACCGGGACTTTGGCGTTGAGTTACTCCGCCGCCCCACCCTGACAGCTTCGATATTCTAAAGGACACGGAACCCATGTGTGCCGACACGCCTGACTACAAAGAGACACTGAACCTCCCCCAGACCGATTTCCCGATGCGGGCCGGATTGCCGAACCGCGAGCCTGCTTGGCTTGAGCGTTGGGCAGAGATGGGGATTTATGACCGGTTGCGCGAGAAAACCGGGCGTGAGCCGTTTACGCTGCATGATGGCCCCCCTTATGCGAACGGGCATCTGCACATCGGGCATGCGCTGAACAAGATCCTGAAGGATATGGTTGTGCGTTCACAGCAGATGATGGGTAAGGACGCGCGGTATATTCCGGGTTGGGATTGTCACGGTCTGCCGATCGAATGGAAGATCGAAGAGAAATACCGCAAGAAGGGCCGCGATAAGGACGCCGTCGATGTCGTCGAGTTCCGGCAGGAATGTCGCGAGTTTGCCGCAGGGTGGATCGATATTCAGCGCGAGGAATTCAAGCGGCTGGGCGTGACAGGGAATTGGGATGAGCCCTACCTGACGATGGATTTTCATGCCGAGCGGGTGATTGCGGAGGAATTCCAGAAGTTCCTGATGAATGGCACGCTCTATCAGGGGTCAAAGCCTGTGATGTGGTCGCCGATTGAGCAGACCGCGTTGGCTGAAGCTGAGGTGGAGTATCACGATAAGGAAAGCTTCACGGTTTGGGTGAAGTTCCGGGTGGATACGACGACGGATGCGCGGCTCGAGAACGCTTATGTGGTGATCTGGACGACGACGCCTTGGACGATCCCGTCGAACAAGGCGGTCGTTTACGGGTCGGATTTTGACTATGGGCTTTATGAGGTCACGGGGCGTCCTGAGGAATGTTGGGCGCGGATCGGGGACCGTTACATCTTTGCCGATAAACTGGCGGCGGACGTTTTGGGCCGGGCGCGTCTGGACGAGACGATGTATCGCCGTTTGGGCGATGTTGACCCGAGCGTTATCGGTGGTTTGAAGCATCCTTTGCACGGCGCAGAGGGCTCGAACGGCGAGTGGGATGACATCCGGGATTTTCGGGCGGCTGACTTTGTGACCGACGAAGAGGGCACGGGCTTTGTGCACTGTGCGCCGTCGCACGGGATGGAGGAATATGAGCTGTATCGTGATCTGGGGATGCTGTCTCAGGTGATCACATACAATGTGTTGGATGATGGCTCGTTCCGGGACGATCTGCCGTTCTTTGGGGGCAAGTATATCCTGTCGCGCAAGGGCGGCGAGGGCGATGCCAACAAGGCGATCATCGACAAGCTGGCCGAGGTTGGCGGGTTGCTGACGCGGGGCAAGATCAAACACAGTTATCCGCATTCGTGGCGCTCGAAAGCGCCGGTGATCTATCGCAACACACCCCAGTGGTTTGCGGCGATTGATAAGCCGGTTGGCGATGGACAGGACCAGTTTGGTACGACGATCCGCGAGCGGGCTTTGACCGAGATCGACAACGTCAAGTGGACGCCGCAGACCGGGCGGAACCGATTGTATTCGATGATGGAAGCGCGGCCCGATTGGGTTTTGTCACGCCAGCGGGCGTGGGGTGTGCCTTTGACGTGTTTCATCAAGAAAGGCGCGATGCCGACGGACCCGGATTTCTTGCTGCGCAATGAAGCGGTGAATGCGCGGGTGTTGGAGGCGTTCGAGGCTGAGGGCGCGGACGCGTGGTATAAACCGGGCGCGAAGGAGCGGTTCCTTGGGAATGACGCCTCGCCTGAAGAGTATGATCAGGTGTTTGATATTCTCGACGTTTGGTTTGATTCCGGATCGACTCATGCGTTCGTTTTGCGGGACCGCGAAGACGGATCCAAGGACGGAATTGCGGACCTTTATCTTGAGGGCACGGATCAACACCGTGGTTGGTTCCATTCGTCGCTTTTGCAGTCTTGCGGAACAAACGGACGAGCGCCCTATCGAGGTGTTCTGACGCACGGGTTCACGCTGGATGAGAAGGGCATCAAGATGT
>JABDQU010000086.1 GCA_013042105.1 Boseongicola sp. | reverse complement strand
GTTACGGGCGCAATTCTGAACGTTTTCGCTGCATTGTTCTTTTCCACTGCCTCAGTCATGCGCGCGTTTCAAAGCGCGAGTTATGTCGTTTCCATTGTTTTCGGAGTGCTTTTTTCTGGCTTGGGCGTCCTCGTCCTCTGGGATATCGCTCAAGATTTTCTGAACTAAGAACGATCTACTTCAGCAAAACTTCAGAAATCATGTCCAAATCATCATAGCTGTTCAGCATTGCATCGGGGGTCAATCGCGCAATCCCCGGCCCCTCCGGCCCGAACGCCACCAACACGCAAGGCACACCCACCGCCCGCGCCGTTTTCACATCTGTTTCCGTATCACCAATCAAAAAAGACGCCTCAACCGCCCCGCCAGCGCGCTCAACGCAGGTTACATACGGCGCCGCATCCGGTTTGCGTGTCGCCAGAGTGTCAGCACCAATCAGTGCCCCAAACAACTCACGAACCCCCAGCCTTTGCATTAACGTTTCCGCAAGTCCCTCCGGTTTGTTGGTGCAAATCGCTGTGCGATACCCCGCCGCCAACAGCCGCTCGACCGCAGCTTCCGCCCCCGGATAAAGCCGGGTATGAACATCAATATGATCGCCGTAGTGCTTGAGAAGAATAGGATATTGCAGATCCACGTCCGCCTCGAACGTCGCACGCTCCAGCCGCGAAAACCCAAGCCGCAGCATCGCACGCCCCCCGTGAAACGCGGTTAACTGATCCTCAACCGGGTCCAGCAATGCCCCATGCCCCAAGCCCTCGAAACAGGCGTTTGCCGCCGCGATCAGATCGGCACTTGTGTCCGCAAGGGTTCCATCCAGATCAAAAACAACCGTCTTCATATCTTCTCCATCGGCAAAGGCCCGGGCTTTGATGTAACCTCACGCAACATCAAGTGAAGCCCTCCCGACTTGCGGACTGGCCCAATGCGGCTAAAACGGCAAGCAACAAAAGGAAAGAGCAGGCATGTCGATCCACCTTATCGTTCTCGCCGCCGGCGAAGGCTCACGAATGGAGTCCGACCGCCCGAAAGTCTTGCACGAGATCGCCGGCGCCCCCATGATCGTGCATGCCCTTGGTGTCGCCGACTCTATTGAAACCGGCGAGCGCGTAGTCGTTGTCGGCCACGGCGGCGAAGACGTGCGCGAGACAGTCGTTAATCTTGATGAAGATATCCGTGTTGTCGAGCAAGCTGAACAGCTTGGAACTGCTCATGCGGTGACCATGGCCGGGCCCGCATTGGAAGGCGCAACCGGTGACGCCGTCGTCCTTTATGGCGACACACCGTTCATCCGCCCTGAAACTCTGGCCGACATGTCACAGGCGCGCAAAGACGGCGCAGACATCGTTGTTTTGGGCTTCAAAGCCGCCGACCCGGCCCGTTACGGACGGCTTCTAACGGACGGTGACACCCTCACCCGGATTGTCGAATGGAAAGACGCAACCGAAGTCGAACGCGCCATAACTCTCTGTAATTCTGGCGTTATCATGGCCGAGGCGTCGACACTTCTGCGCCTTGCTGCCGCGGTCGGAAATGGCAACGCCGCAGGTGAATACTACCTGACCGACATCGTTGAACTTGGCCGCGCCGAAGGTCTGACTGCCAAAGTCGTCACATGCCCCGAGGCCGAGACTCTCGGCATCAACACACGCGCCGATCTTGCCGCGGCCGAAGCTGTCTTTCAGACCAACGCCCGCCAATCTGCCATGGTTAACGGTGCCACCTTGCTCGCACCCGAAAGCGTTTACTTTTCTTACGACACCCACATCGGTCGTGACGCGATCGTCGAACAAAACGTCATCTTCGCCCCCGGCGTTACGGTTGAAAGCGGCGCAAGAATCCGTGCCTTTTCTCACCTCGAAGGTGCCCATGTCGGCGCGGGCGCAGTCGTCGGACCTTACGCCCGCCTGCGCCCGGGCAGCGAACTTTCCAACGGCGTCAAGATTGGCAACTTTGTTGAAGTAAAAAATGCAACAATTGCCGACGGCGCGAAGGTGAATCACCTCTCCTACATCGGAGATGCGGACATCGGCGCCGACACAAACGTCGGCGCTGGAACAATCACCTGCAACTATGACGGTGTTTTCAAACACAAAACCACGATCGGAGAGCGGGTATTCGTCGGCTCGAATACCATGCTCGTTGCCCCTGTCACCATAGGAAACGAAGCGATGACGGCAACCGGCACCATCGTCACCCTCGACGTGCCCGAAGGGGATCTGGCCATTGGTCGGCCTCGGCAGGAAAATAAACCTGGCCTCGCGCGCCGCTTGTTCCAAAAACTCCGTGCCGCCAAAGCGGCTGTTAAGAAAGGTTAATCCATGTGTGGCATCGTCGGAATTCTCGGAAATCACGAGGCGGCCCCGATGCTCGTGGAGGCGCTCAAGCGGCTGGAATACCGCGGGTATGACAGTGCTGGCATCGCGACGGTCTCAAACGGCAAGCTCGAGCGCCGCCGCGCGCTTGGAAAGCTCGTTAACCTTTCCGACCTGCTCGTTCATGATCCGTTAGCCGGAAAATCCGGCATCGGCCACACGCGTTGGGCGACCCACGGGGCGCCTTCGGTCACCAACGCACACCCCCATCAGTCCGGACCTGTTGCGGTCGTGCACAATGGCATCATCGAGAACTTCAAATCCCTACGCGAAGACCTCGCCAGCAAGGGATACAAAACGCAGTCCGAAACCGACACCGAGACCATTTCACTTCTTGCGCAATCCTTTCTCGATCAAGGCTTCAGCCCGCGCGACGCCGCTGAAAAAACCATCGCGCAACTCGAGGGGGCCTACGCATTGGCCTTCTTGTTTGATAGCGAAGATGATCTGATCGTCGCTGCGCGCAAAGGTTCGCCCCTCGCGGTGGGATATGGCGAGGGTGAAATGTTCCTTGGATCAGATGCCATCGCGCTGGCACCGATGACCGACCGGATCACATATCTTGAAGAAGGTGATCGCGCTGAAATCACAAGGGATGGCGTCACGATTTTTGACGCTCAGGGTGACCGCGCAAACCGCGATATTCGACGCGTTCAAATTGACACCAGCCAGATTGAAAAAGGCGGACACAAGCACTTCATGGCGAAGGAAATCGCCGAACAACCCACAGTTCTGGCCGACGCAATCAAGCATTACGTCGCAGATGACGGTCTCAACCTTCCGGAAAATACCCCGGATTTTAGTCAAATTGATCGTATAATTATGGTTGCTTGCGGAACGGCATACCTCGCCTGCGCGACGGCCAAATATTGGATCGAGCGGCTGGCCCAAATCCCAGTCGAAGTCGATATCGCCTCGGAATTTCGCTACCGCACACCCCCGATTGGACCGCGCACTCTTGCGATCTTTGTCTCACAATCAGGCGAAACCGCGGACACGCTCGCGGCGTTGCGGCATGTCGCCGAAAGGGCGCAGATCTTGTCGGTCGTTAATGTCGTCGAAAGCTCGATCGCGCGAGAAAGCGATATCGCGTTGCCGATCCTTGCGGGCACGGAAATCGGCGTCGCCTCGACCAAGGCCTTCACGGGTCAGTTGACAGTTCTTTTGGCGCTGGCCCTCAAAGCGGGGCAAGATCGCGATCTTATTACGGCATCAGACCTGCGGTCTTACATCGCGGAATTCCGCACCCTTCCGGGTCGGGTTTCTTCCGCTCTTGTCGCAAACGACACGATTGCCACTCTCGCCAAGGACCTTTCAAAAGCGCGTGACATTCTGTTTCTGGGGCGCGGTCAAATGTATCCGATCGCTTTGGAAGGCGCATTAAAACTGAAAGAAATCAGCTATATCCACGCCGAGGGTTATGCAAGTGGTGAGCTGAAGCATGGTCCTATCGCACTCATTGATCCCGCCGTTCCGGTCATTGTCATGGCTCCTCGCGATGCGCTGTTCGACAAGACCGTTTCGAACATGCAGGAAGTTATGGCACGCGGCGGTCGCGTCGTTTTGGTGACCGACAGCGCCGGCGCAAAAGAGGCCGGCGATGGTACGATGGCCGTCATCACCATGCCGGAGATCCCGGATTTGCTCGCTCCCATCCTCTATGCGATCCCCGCGCAGTTGCTCGCCTACCATACCGCCGTCGCCAAGGGCACGGACGTGGATCAGCCCCGCAACCTTGCTAAATCGGTCACTGTCGAATGACCCTTGAAGACGCGCTTGAAGACCTGAAGAGGACATCTGACGCCAACAAATCCGCCGAAATGGAGCGCTACCACAAAGTCGAACGCCCCTATCTGGGCGTTGCAAATCCAGTCATTGACGCTTGCACGAAAGACTGGCGCAAATCGCTGGAACTGGACCACCGCCTCGATCTTGCCGCAGCCCTTTGGACAACAAATATCCATGAAGCCCGCATTGCTGCGGCAAAACTCTTGACCCAGGCACGCATTCGTCCTGATGATTCGCAAGCTTGGTCGCTTATCAAAAACTGGGTCCCGGATTTCGATGCATGGGCGATTGCAGACCACGCCGCGATCGCCGGGCAAAAGCGGCTGGTTTGGGATCCAACGCGTCTGGATGAGGTCGAACCCTGGACGCATTCAGACCACATGTGGACCCGTCGGGCAGCGCTGGTCATGACCCTGCCTTGGACCAAAAACCGCACCCCGAAACAGGACGAAATCGCGCAGCGCGAGCGGATCCTCAATTGGGCAGCATCATACGTCACAGACCCGGAATGGTTCATCCAGAAATCCGTGGCCTGGTGGCTGCGCGAATTGTCCAAGCGGGACCCGGACCGCGTCCGCGCATTCCTCAAAGATCACGGCGCGCAACTGAAACCCTTCGCCCGTAAAGAAGCCGCGCGCCTGCTGTCTTGACGTTCGGCTTCCCAAACATAGCGCAAAATCACCCCCGCTCACGCAACACTCTTCGCATGACCTTGCCCGTCGCCGTCACCGGCAGGGCCTCCAAAAACTCGACAGCACGTGGCGCGACATGCGGACTCACCCGCGCACGAACCCGCTCAATCAAACGCTCGCTCAGACTATCCAGCGAGGCCCCGTCTCGGGCGACGATGAAAGCCTTGACGATCTCTGTGCGCACGGGATCCGGCACGCCAACCACGGCCGCATTAACCACGTCGGGGTCTCCAATCAGGCAGTTCTCGATCTCTGTCGGCCCAATTCGATACCCGGCCGAAGTAATCACATCGTCATCACGTCCCACATACGTCAGATAGCCCTCATCATCCACGCGACCCAGATCGCCCGTCCGCAACCAGTCGCCCGCAAATTTCTCTTTCGTCTTCTCGGGCAAGTTCCAATACCCCAGAAACATCACCGGGTCCCCACGCTTCACCGCAATCTCACCGACCTCACCCACCGGAAGCGGCATTCCCGCATCATCTATGATGCTAACATCGTGGCCGGGCACGGCACGGCCCATTGTTCCGGGTTTTGTCACACCCAATCCGGCACTCGAAGACACCACCAGATTACACTCGGTCTGACCGTAAAGTTCGTTAATTGGCGCACATAATTCGTTAACACCCCAAGCCAGCAAATCCGCACCCAAGCTCTCGCCACCCGAACCGATCGCGCGTGTCGCAAGCCCGCTTGGCACAGCCACCTGACGCATCATCTTCAAGGCCGTCGGCGGCAGAAACATGATCGAAATCCGCTCATCCCGGATTAGACGAAACGCGGCGTCTGGATCGAATTTGCGCATCCGTTGCGACACCAGTGGCAGGCCGAAATACAACGTCGGCATCGCCAGATCCATTAAGCCACCAATCCATGCCCAATCCGCCGGAGTCCATGCAACATCGCCCGCTCGTGGTCGCTCGAGAACCATCTCGACCGACGGCAAGTGTCCCAGCAAAAAGCGATGCGCGTGAAGCGCGCCTTTCGGCGCTCCGGTTGTGCCGCTTGTGTAAATCAGAACGGCCGGGTCTTCGGCGCCAACGACTTCTGGGCGAAACCCGGAAGCCGTCCCCCTCAAAGCGTCGTCCCACGCCAGGATCCGAGGCGCTCCCGCCACCGACGGCCGCCCCTTTGTCACGATGGTGTGAAGTTCCGTGCCCGCGGCGGCGCTGACCAGCTTTTCGAGGTGCGCGTCATCCGTGACTGCCAGCACCGCACCGCTGTCCGTCAACCGGTAAGACAACGCGTCTTCGCCAAACAGGGTAAACAGCGGCAGAACCACAGCCCCCAGCTTCATCGCCGCGAAATGCGCCACCATGACCTCAGGGCATTGCGACAGCAATATCGCCACGCGATCTCCCTTCTTGACGCCCGCATGTCGCATTGCCGCGGCCAGCCTGTCAGACGCGTCTTTCAAAGCGCCAAATGTCCAGACGACGCGTGTGCCATTTTCGGCCAGATCAATGATTGCAGTGCGCTCGGGCGAAACCGCAGCCCAGTCATCGCAACACGCGCGCGCCATGGAAAAATCCGGCCGAACCCGCCATTTGAAATCGCGGTTAACGCTGGCCCAGTCACCAGCGGGAAGAAGTCTTAAATCACTGATTTTCATAGATATTCACTTCTACAAGCGAGGTCAAAGGCACCTCCAGAAGTCGCATGGCAGCCAAGGAAATCCGACCACTTCCGGTCCCCGGAAACAGCACCACTTCCACCTCTCGACTGCCATCCTTAAGGGCGATACGCCCCTCCCCCACAGTAGCAACAAGCGGCGTTTCAACCCAGAATCCGGACCGCCCCGGATCCCCAAGACTAAGCACCTCTTCCCCCAGCAAAACACCATCATTTGAGGTCTCCAGCGCGGCAGCTCTTTGTTCCTCGGTCGTCGTATCAAACTCGTCAACGCGGCGCGCATCGGGCGGCGGCGCAGGCGCCTCAATGGCATCAATGACTTCTGGTTCGGGCACGGAAACGTCCACTTCAGGCGGCACAACACAGCCCGCCAAGACCACTCCCAACACCAGTCCAACACTCCATCGCATCTCATTTACCTTCCAAAATACCACGCAACCATTGCCGCCGGCTCTTGCGGCGCGCGTAGCGGCATCTTACCCTTGTTCGCATGGAAACGGCACCTCTCATCGACCCTTTTGAGCGCGCAATCACCTACCTCCGGGTTTCGGTGACCGATCGTTGTGACTTTCGCTGTGTTTATTGCATGGCCGAAAACATGACCTTCCTGCCCAAAAAGGAACTTCTGACCCTCGAAGAACTTGATCGGATGTGTTCAACATTCGTGGGTCTTGGGGTTAAAAAACTGCGCATTACGGGCGGCGAACCCCTTGTTCGGCGCGACATCATGACCTTCTTCCGCTCGATGTCGCGACACCTCGAAAGCGGGGCGCTTTCAGAGCTGACCGTCACCACAAATGGCAGCCAACTCGCGCGCTTTGCCGACGATCTTTACGCCGCCGGGGTGCGACGGATCAATGTATCGCTCGACACTCTGGACGAAGGCAAATTTGCCCGCGTCACACGCTGGGGTCGGCTGCCCCAGGTGCTGAAAGGGATCGACGCCGCTCAGGCCGCAGGGCTTCGCGTTAAGATCAATACGGTAGCGTTAAAAGATTTTAACGAAGATGAACTTTTCACGCTGACCCACTGGTGCGCAAGCCGCGATATTGACCTCACGTTTATCGAGGTGATGCCCATGGGCGACCTTGGCGGGGAAGACCGGATCGGCCAATACTGGAGCTTGAAGGACCTGAGAGCCGAGCTTGCCAAACGCTTTACTCTGACCGAACTGGCCCATCGCACAGGCGGCCCAGCACGCTACAGCCGGATTGAAGAGACCGGTCAGCAAATTGGTTTCATTACCCCCCTCACCCATAATTTCTGCGAGAGTTGTAATCGCGTTCGCCTGACCTGCACGGGCGAGTTGTTCATGTGCCTTGGTCAGGAAGACAACGCCGACTTGCGCAGCGCCTTGCGCGCGCACCCCGACACCAACGCCCCTCTGGAAGAAGCCATCCGTGCGGCGATCAGGATGAAACCCAAAGGCCACGACTTTGACTACTCGCGGCAAAAGGCAGACGGCCAGGTGTCGCGGCACATGTCTCACACTGGCGGTTAACGAAGGTAAACGAAAGACCCTGACGATATGCCTGTCACATTTACCAAGCGCAAAACCCTGTTGTTCCTTCTCATCGGCCTGATGCTTGCGGCTTGCGTTTCACCCGAGACCTACGAGTCCGAACCGGTCCAAGTCGACACACCTGTCGGCGTGGTGATCTGCCAGCTCTATACCCGCGACCTCGTCGTCTGGGACCGCGCCATTGACCGCCCGGACTCCATGTCCGTCTCAACCGCTGATGCGATCTGCGTTAACGAAGGTAAACGCCGCTCCGGTTAACGATCCCGCCAAGCAACTCGCAAAGACCGCAGGCCCGGACCTAAGCCACACCGTCACCGTCCCAGACAAGCCGCGCCCGGATTGCTTCGGCCACAACTTTCGGGTGCGTCACCGAAACCATATGCGCCGCGCCCGGCACCGTGATCCCTTCAGCGTTCGGTATCCGACGCCCCAAAGCATCAATGATCGCCGGCACCACAGGATGTGTCTTGCCACCTTCCACCAGCGTGACAGGCACCTCAATCTCTTCAAGGCGACCCGGCCGAAGAAGCCCCGGGCGATCCTCCCACAACAAATCATTGGCTGCCTCAACCAACCCGATCCGGTCCACGATATACCGCCGCCGCGCCTCCGGCATCTCATCCCAAGGCGTGCCATTCCCCCACATCGTCACAAACGCCCGCGCCGCCATCGCGTCACTGCCTTCCTGCAATTTGCGCCGATAGGGTGCCATGTCGCGCGCCGCCTTATCGCCAACATCCGTCCCCTTCATGGCAGCAAAAAACACCGGCTCAATCATCACTAAAGACGAGACGCGATAGAACTTTTCAACCGCCAGCCGAAGCGCAATCACCGCCCCAAGCGAATGCCCCACAAGCGGCACAGGCTCAGGCGGCAATGCATCCAGCGCAATCTCCAGCGCCTGATCCGAATAGTCGCGCGTCAAATCCCAGTTATCGGCCGCGCCATGTCCCGGCAACTCGATCCGCACTGGCTCAATGTCCATGTCCAAGGCCGCAATCAGACCATCCCACGCACTGGCATCCGCCAGCGCGCTATGGATAAATCCGATCGGTCTCGCCATATCGTCCTCAGGTGCGTGCGGCCAAATGCCGGTCCAAAGCGTCAATCCGGTCCTGCCCCCAGAACCGGGCGCCATCGTCCGTGACAAAAAACGGAGCCCCGAATACCCCCGCGTTCACGGCATCTTCAAGGTTCTGCTCATACGCCTGCGCGCCGGACAAAAGCCCCGAATCCGCCAGCGATGGATCAAAACCAGCCACCTCAAGACAGGCCTTGATCACATCATCCTCCGCAATATTCCTCTCATCGCGCCAGCAGGCCGCCGTGATCCCAGCAACCAATGCACCCACATCGCCGCCCCCCGCCGCCTGCGCCGCGATCACCGCATAAGACGACGGCGCCGGGTTCGCCGGCCAAAACGCCGGCTTTGGGTTCACTTCCATCCCCAACAAGTCTGCCGTGCGCTCAATTTCAATCAACCGATACTCCTGCCGCGAAGGATGCCGCTGCCCCGGAGGCGTGCCACCCGTCCGCCCGAACAACGCCATGATATCCAGCGGCTTGTAGGTGATCGTGCAGCCGTGCTTTGCCGCAACTTCCGCCGGACGCGTGCCTGCAAAATAGCAATTCGGAGAGATTGTTGCGAGATAATAGTCGATATGAGGCATTTCGTCCGGCCTTCCGCCCAAAGGGATGTTTCGCGTGACCCTATGCTCATGCTAAGCGGTGTCAACGTCACGAATCCGTCACAAACTGTGTCGCGATCTGCATCAGGACCAAGCTGCCCATGCCAAACATCCAAGAACCGAAGATCATCACCGGGAACGCCAACCCGACCCTCGGAAAAGCCGTCTCTCGGCGCTTGTCGATGCATAGGGGGATGAACGTCGGTCTTGTTGATGCCCGGGTCGAACGGTTCAACGATGGCGAGATTTTTGTCGAAGTCTTCGAGAACGTCCGCGGCGAGGACATGTTCATCCTGCAATCCACCTCCAATCCCGCCAACGACAACTTGATGGAACTCCTGATTATGACCGACGCGCTGCGCCGCTCCTCAGCAGCCCGCATCACCGCCGTTGTGCCCTATTTCGGCTACGCCCGCCAAGACCGCCGCACCAAAGCGCGCACGCCGATCACGGCGAAACTCGTCGCCAACATGATGGTCTCTGCTGGCATCGAACGCGTTCTCACGATGGATCTGCACGCCGCGCAAATTCAGGGATTCTTCGATATTCCGGTCGACAACCTCTATGCCTCGCCGGTCTTCTCGCTGGATGTGAAGCACAAATTCAAAGGCAAACTCGACAACGTCACGGTCGTCTCGCCCGACGTCGGCGGCGTGGCCCGCGCCCGCGAGCTTGCTACCCGCGTCGGCTGTGCGCTGGCCATCGTGGACAAGCGCCGCGAAAAAGCTGGCGAAGTCGCTGAAATGACCGTCATCGGTGACGTCACCGACCAGATCTGCATCATTGTCGACGATATGGTCGACACCGCGGGCACCCTTTGCAAAGCCGCCGAAACGCTTCTGAACGCCGGCGCAAAAGAGGTCCACGCCTACATCACGCACGGCGTCCTCTCAGGCCCGGCGATTGAGCGCGTCACAAATTCCGTGATGAAAAGCCTCGTCATCACCGACTCGATAGAGCCGACCGAGGCCACCAAGGCTGCGAAAAACATCCGCATCGTGCCGACTGCACCGATCTTCGCTCAAGCCATCCTGAACATCTGGCACGGCACATCCGTATCCAGCCTGTTCGACCCGGAATCGCTCGAACCGATCTACGACGGCATGTACACCTGATCGCGGGCAAAGGCGCGTGTGTTAGTAAAGCGCGCGCGCCATTATGGCGAACATGACGCCAACCACAGCGACAATGGCCAACAGGTAATCCCCCGGCACAGCATCCGGATCGCCTTTTACAAAGGCCACAAATCGTCTTGGCATTTCAACAGCCCCCCAGCTATCAACGCCTTCTTTTTAGCCATTGGGACGCCCAAGACCTACCCGGCAAACGGAAACAAAGCGTTTACGCCCTTCACCCTTTCGACAAATACCACGGGTGAGGCCCAACGGGCCGAGGGCAGAGCCCTCACTTTTTCGGCGGCATGGAATAGGTCAGCGTCGCCCGCGCGATCAATGCGTCCGACCCTTCCGACCGCACAGCCACATCTCCAACAGCCAGAACACGCCCGACTTTCAAAAGGTTAACCTCTGCAATTAATGCCTTCCCCGCCAAAGGTTTGCGCATAAAATCAATCGAGGCATTCGTCGTCACCGCCAAAGCTTCCGGCCCGATGGTCGCCATCAGGGCAAAATACATTCCGCAATCAACCAGCCCGAAAATCGTCGGTCCCGACACAGTCGCCCCGGGCCGCAAATGCCGCTCATCGGGCATCATCGACACCTGCGCCCACATCGGCGCAATCGCATCCACGCGGTAAACATCCGCCATCTGCGGAAACTCAATCGCGATGAACTTGCGCACCTCTTCCAGCGTCAGTTTAGTGTCCATAGTCGCCTGCTCCGCCTCGTGTTAATCTCGCTCCTACAGTGTCAAAGGAGAGCCCCGTGGGAAACCCACTAGACGTCTTCACCGACCCCGAAAAACGCGCCAAAGCCGAAGCGATCGACGCCGTTTTCCGCGATGTCACCGGATGGTCCCCGCGCCTTTGGGGTAAAATGATCGGCTATGGCGAATACCACTACACATACGACAGCGGCCGGGAGGGCGATTTCCTCGCAACCGGCTTCAACATCCGTGCGCGCGACGTCTCACTCCACATCCTGCCCGGTTACACCGACTTCCCCGATATCGCCGCCCGCCTCGGCCCGCACAAACGCGGTAAAAGCTGCTGGTATATCAAATCCCTCGACGCCGTGGATGAAACCGCCCTGCGTGACCTCATCAAGGCCGGCCTCAGCGACCTGGCCACCCTTTATGAAGTTAAACCGACGTAAACGCCCAGAACGGGCGCACCGACGTGATACCGACGTAATACCGACGCGATACCGACGTCGCCTTTACACGCCGTAAATATCCCCAAACTTCGCGTCCAGATAGTCCAGCAACGGTGCCTCACTTACAGCCGTCCCTGTCGCGTTCTCAATCAGCTCTTTCGGCAGATACCGCTTCCCAAAACGTTGAATTTTCGTTTGAAGCCAATCGGTTGCGGGTTTTGTCTCGCCCCGCGCCAAAGCTTCATCAATTCCCGAAACCTCGCTGCGCATCGCCGCATTCAGGCACCCTGCATACACATTTCCAAGCGTATAGGTCGGGAAATATCCGAACAGAGCCTCCGACCAATGCACGTCTTGCAACACGCCATTCGCAGGCACATCAACTTCAACACCGAAGTCATTGAAAAAACGGGCATTCCAGGCCTCCGGCAAATCAGCCACCTCAAGACGTCCCGCCACCAAATCCCGCTCCAGATCAAACCGCAAAAGCACATGGAGGTTATAGTGCACCTCATCCGCCTCGGTCCGAATAAACCCGGAATTACAACGGTTTATCGCGGCATAAAAGTCGTCCTCAGTCGCGACGCCAAAATCGCCAAATTCATCGCGCATCTGCGCGAATAACCAACCGGTGAACGCCCGAGACCGCCCCAACTGGTTCTCATAAATCCGCGACTGGCTCTCATGCACCCCCATCGACGCCCCGCGCCCAAGCGGTGTCAGCAAATATGCAGGGTCCACATTTTGCTCATAGGTCGCGTGGCCAACCTCATGGATCGTCGAATAAAAACAATTGCTTGGATTGTGCAATTCGGTCCGCGTCGTAATCCGCACATCCAGGCCCGACCCGCTCGAAAACGGATGCACCGCCTTATCGATCCGCCCATGGCCCAAATCATACCCAAACGCCGCGGCCAGCTTGTTTGAGATCGCCAACTGTCCCGCCTCGTCAAACGCGCGATCCATCGCGGGGACAACCCGTTCAGACCCCAGCACACGTTCACGCAAAGCCACCAGCCGCGGACGCAACGCCCCGAACATCGCCTCCAACTCAGCCCCCGTCGCCCCCGGCTCATAGTCCTGCAAAAGCGCGTCATATAGATCACCGCCGTCCGCCAAAGCGCTGGCTTTTTCCCGCGTCAGATCAAGCACTTCCGACAGCTTCGGCGCAAACATCTCAAAATCATTAGCCTCGCGCGCCTCAGCCCAGACCCGATGCGCCAAAGACGTCGTGCGCGCCAAGGCGGCAGACAGTTTCGCAGGCACCCGCTGCGTGCGCTCATACTCAAACCGGATCTCATCCAACTGCCGCGCCCCCGCCTCATCGGGGGCCTTGGCCGTCTCCAACCACTCGCCAATCCGAGGGTCCGTGCGCCGGGCGTGCATCACGCCATCCAACGCACCCATCTCTTCGGCCCGCTGCGCGCCCGCCCCGCTTGGCATCACTGTTTCCTGATCCCAGCCAAGACGCCCCATGACCTGCCCCAGCGCCTCTGTCTCGCGCTGAAACGCCATAAGCTCCTGAAATGCCGTCATGTTCGCCCTCTTACTGATTGAGCGCGCGGATATTGCGCCAGGAAACGTGCACGCAAGATCGCCACATAGAGCAACACCGCCGTGAACTGGTGTAGAATGGCCAGTGTCCAGGGTGCGGAATACAGCACTGTCATAATGCCGATCACCATCTGAACGATCATCAGCACGATCACGACATTGAACGAAAAACGTGTCTCAGAATTGCCGGACGACCGCGACCGCCACCAGACGACCAGACCAAAGGCCAACAACAGATAGCCCGTGACCCGATGCAAAAACTGCACCAGCCCGGCGTTTTCAAAGAAATTCCGCCACAAGGGCTCCAGATCAAATGCCGTCGGCGGCACAAACGACCCGCCCATCAATGGCCATTCATTATAACTGCGCCCCGCGTCGATCCCGGCCACCAGCGCGCCCAGAAGGATTTGCAGAAACACAAAATGCGTGAGGCCCGTCGCCATACCATACAACCGCCCCTCACGCGCCCGTCGCGCGCCCAGAAGGTCCGCGTCCGTGCGCCCCAACAGCATCACAAACCATGCGATCACGCCCAGAATGACAAAGGCCAGCCCCAGATGCGTCGCCAGCCGATAGGACGCCACATCCAGCATCGTCCCCGTCAGCCCCGAGGCCACCATCCACCAGCCAATCGCGCCCTGAAGGCCCCCCAGCGCGCCCAAAAGCAACAGCCGTCCCGTCCATCCGGTTGGGATTTTTTTGGTTAACAAAAAGTAAAAGAAGCCCAGCGCCCAGACGAGGCCGATCACCCGCCCAAGCTGGCGATGCCCCCACTCCCACCAGTATATCACCTTGAACTCGGACATGCTCATGCCCTTGTTTTGCAACTGATATTCCGGGATCTGGCGATATTTCTCCAGCTCGGCTTCCCAAGCCGCTTCCGACATGGGCGGCAATGCCCCGGTCACAGGACGCCACTCGGTAATCGACAAACCGCTGTCCGTCAGACGCGTCAGCCCACCGACCGCAATCATCACCACGACCAGCGCAAACAGGACCATCAGCCAACGTCGGATCGCCCCACGCGCGCCCTTGCGCGCCCCGTCGATCAAACCGCCTTTGGGCGTCTCGACCGGTTTCGCATCCCCCGCGACCTCTTCAAAAATGCTGCGTTTCTCAGCCATGTCCTGCTCCGTTCATTGACCCGGAATGTAGGCCCCGCACCAACCGCCGTCCAGTCAATCGCCGCGCTCTTTCCAGCGTACCATTTGACGCAGCACCCCGTGGAAAAGCTGCACATCCGCCCGCGTCATCGGCATCCGCGACCACAGGTTTCGCATCATGCGCTTCATGCCCTCGGCCTTGGCCTCAGGGAAGTAAAACCCAGCCGTATCCAACCGTTCCTCGTAATGCTCAGCCAGCTTTTCGACCTCAAGTTGCGAAGCCATTTCCGTCCCCGCCAACTCCACCTCAACCGGTGTCACATCGCTCGTCGCACGGCGCCACTCATAGCCCGTCAGCAACACACATTGCGCTAGATTTAGCGAAGGGAATTCAGGGTTTACCGGCACCGAGATGATCGCATTCGCTTTCGCAATATCCTCATTCTCCAGCCCCGCCCGCTCCGGCCCAAACAGCACCGCAACCCGCTCGCCTGCCGCCATCCGGCGCACCGTCTCTGCCATCGCCTCTTCCGGCGAATACACCGGCTTCGTCAAATCCCGCGAGCGCGCAGTCGTAGCAAAAACAAACGTGCGATCCGCTATCGCATCCGCCAGATTGCCATGAAGCTGCGCCTCATCCAGAAGCCGTCCCGCCCCACTCGCCATCGCCACGGCCTTCTGGTTCGGCCAGCCATCGCGCGGGTCCACAACACGCATCTGATCCAGCCCGAAATTCCACATCGCGCGCGCCGCAGCACCGATGTTCTCGCCCATCTGTGGTCGAACAAGGACAAAAGCGGGCTGAGTCATGTATAAAAGGCTCCAAAGGGTCGTGCGGGGTCTTAGAACCCGTGCGTCCAAAGCACAAGGGAGCAACCGATATGGCTTACGACGAAGGACTGGCCGAGCTTTTGCGCGGTGACCTCACCGACCGCTCAGGCGTTGTTGAAAAGCGCATGTTCGGCGGCCTCTGTTTCATGCTGAATGGCCACATGCTCTGTGGTGTGCACAAAGGTGGCGGCATGTTCCGCGTCGGCAAGGAACGACACGAAGAAGCCCTCCAGATCGATGGCGCTGGCCCCATGGCGTTCACGGGTCGCCCCATGGGCGGGATGGTCGACGTGACCGACGAGGCCATGGCCGATGACGCACGTCGTGGTCAGTTGATGGGATTGGCCGTCGAAAACGTGCGAAGCCTTCCCCCCAAGTGACCAACGCGATATAGCCCGTCCAACACCTTGTAATCGGAGCCGAAAATGGCCGACGACGCGCGCCCGCAAATCTATCTCTCGACGCCCCCGGCCTTTGAGTTATCCTCCTTCCCCGCGCGTCTGGCCGAAGTCCTCGACGCCTTCGATGTCGCCTGCGTGCGCCTCTCCATGGCAACCACCGACGAAGACACCCTGTCGCGCGCCGCCGACGCACTGCGCAGCGTCTGCCACGACGCGGACGTCGCCTTGGTCATCGACACCCACGTCGGACTTGTTGAGCGCCTTGGCCTCGACGGTGTGCATCTGCTTGACGGTGCGCGCACCATCCGAACAGTGCGCAAAACCCTCGGGCCCGATGCTATCGTCGGTGCCTTCTGCGGGGCCTCGCGCCACGACGGCATGACCGCAGGCGAGATCGGTGCGGACTATATCTCCTTCGGTCCCGCAGGTGACACCAGCCTTGGCGATGGCACCAAAGCGGACCGCGAGCTCTTCCAGTGGTGGTCCGAAATGATCGAAATCCCCGTCGTCGCCGAAGGCGCTCTCACAGCAGACGTTATCCGCGACCTCGCACCTGTCACCGACTTCTTTGGCATCGGCGAAGAGATCTGGCGCGAGGACGACGCCGTCTTCGCGCTGGGTCAGTTGATCGAGGCAATGTCCTGAGGCGTGAACGCACTCCGCACCGCCTCTTCAGCCGCCTTCGCCAGAGCCTTGCGATCTGTAAACGCTCCAACTTCAAGGGGTTCGTGCCAGATCACCTCGACCGACCCTTGCGTCGGCGCGGCCAAAACCTTCGCCAGATGCGCGCCGAACTCCATGTCGCCCCACCAGCCATAAAACCGTTCAGCCGCCCCCTCAGGTGCCGTGTAAACAACGCTCACAGGCTGGATCCATAAAATATCCCGCAACGCAGGCGAAAAGAACGCTGCAAACAACGTCGGCTTGAACGGCAACACCCGAAGCCCATCCGTCGACGTGCCTTCAGGAAAAAACAAAAGCTTGTGCCCCGCCGTCAGCCGATCCTCAAACACCTGCTTTTGCGCCGCAGCTTCTCGCACGTCCCGGCGAATAAACACAGTTCCCGTCGCCCGCGCGAGCCAGCCAATCAGCGGCCATCCCGCGACTTCGGACTTGGCGACAAAATATACGCGCTTGCCCGCATTCAAAGCGAAAATATCCATCCACGAACAATGGTTCGACACAACAGCCCCAGGATGCGTCATCCTCTCTCCATGGCTGCGATACCCCATCCCGAAGATGCGAAACGCGGTGCGACAAACCCACTGAGTGATATAAGGCGTCCAGGGCCGCGCCTGCCCATACAAGGGCCGCTCGACCAGTCGCGTGGCCAACAAAACTAAAAGTCCGCCAAGCGTCACAGTAACAAACACCGTCCCACGCACCACCAGCCGAACCCAACCCAAAAGGCCAGGTTTCAATGGCGGCACCGTATCATCCGCGCCGACCCATGTCGGATCACGGCTCACCCGCGCGACGCCTGATAGCGCGCCGCCGCCCGCATGTTCATCCGCGCGGTGTCCAGCAGCAAACACACATCAATCGTATTGAACGGACGGTCCACAAAGGCCCCCTCGCCAATTACTCCGCCCAGTCGCAGATAGGCCTTGATCAACGCAGGCACACTGCGCATCGCCGCAACCCGATCCACGTCGTCATCAGGGACGATATCCATGGTCTGAAAGTGCTCACTGCGGGCACGAACCCGCACATCTTCTGGCGCAAGGTGCTGATGATGCAAAAGCGATAACGCCTGCGCATGCGCCGCGACGTCGGTGCCATGAAAACTTGCGACACCAAACAGAATATCAATATCTTCGTCCGCCACGATCCCGGCCAGAGCGTTCCAGATATGATACATCGCCATCCCACCGCGATACTCGGGATGCAGACAGGACCGCCCCAGTTCCAGCAGCTTGCGCCCCGAAGCCTTCAGCACCGAGAGATCATACTCGTCTTCCGAGTAATACTGACCAATCGCCGCCGCCCCGGCTGCGTCCAAAAGGCGATAGACCCCGACAACATGGTCCAGCGCCTCCGCGTCGCGCCGGTTATCCACCAAAATCAAATGTCGGAAATGCGGATCGAACCGGTCCCTCTCAAACCGCCCCACGTGGTCGACCAAGGCACCGTCTCCGCCCAACTCCTCAACGAACACCGCATAGCGCAGCCGCTCTGCTGCGCGCAGATCGCCCTCGCTCAGAGCAAGCCGGGTGGTGAAATGAGCGTCTCCTCGGTCCATCCTGGGCCTTCGTCAGACAGGTTTCAGCGTTCTAATGGGACGCGGCAGGCAATGCAATGTCCGCCACCCTTGCGACTGTTGGAAAAGTGAATTACACGTATAAGTTGCAATCTGTGTCATTGCTCAGAATCGAATACCGGGAGAAGTCCGATGATATTGCCATCCACCACGACTTTGCCCTCATCAGGCCAGTTCACAGTGACGCGCCCGCCAATATTCGATTGCACCTGTCCAATCCCCCAATCGGGTCTGTCAGGGTGCCTCACCAGCATGCCCGGCTCAAGCAGGGCCGTCAGTTCTGACATTCAACTTTCCTTCCACATGACCGCCGAGGACTTCCATGACTGGCACTGATCTAAACGCGCTCATCAGTTCGCGCATCTGTCACGATCTTATCAGCCCCTTGGGCGCAATTGGCAACGGGGTCGAGCTCTTGACCATGTCCGGACAGGGCAACAGTCCCGAGATTGCGCTTATCGCCGAGTCCGTCGAAAACGCCAACGCTCGCATCCGGTTTTTCCGGATTGCCTTTGGTGCCGCCAACCCGGACGTTGAGATCAGCCAGAGCGAAGTGCAGAACGTCTTGCGCGATTGCTTCCGGGCAAACCGAACCAGCATCGAATGGACCGTCGAAGGCGCTCTGGCGCGCGCTGATATCAAACTGGTATTCCTCGTGGTGCAATGCCTTGAGAACGCCCTGCCGTGGGGGGGACAAATCTCGGTATCGCGCTCAGGCGCAAATTGGAAACTCGATGCCAAAGGCGAAAAGATCAAAACAGACGCAGCGCTTTGGCGCCTTATAACCGACCGCACCGTCCCATCAGACGTTGCCGCATCGGATGTGCACTTTGCCCTGGTCACCAGTGCCGCCGAAAACGCCAACCGCAGGGTCGCGACCTTCTTTTCCGACACGCAGGTGACGATTACGTTCTGACCGTCCCGTCTCCCGTCACAAGATACTTGAAGCTGGTCAGTTGCGCGGCACCGACCGGGCCGCGCGCATGCATCTTGCCTGTCGCGATACCAATTTCCGCGCCCATCCCGAACTCCCCACCATCGGCGAATTGCGTAGACGCATTGCGCATCAGGATTGCGCTATCCAGCCGCTGGAAAAACCGATCAGCCGCCGCGTCGTCTTCCGTCACAATACAATCCGTGTGGTTCGAGCCATAGGTGCGGATATGCGAGATCGCCTCGTCAATGTTTTCTACACACTTTGCCGCGATGATCATGTCGAGAAATTCACGCCCCCAATCGTCCGCCTTCGCCTGCACAACGCCATCAATGACTGAAAACGCCGCATCGCCACGCACTTCGACACCGGCATCCATCAACGCGCGCACCACCCCATGCCCGATCGTATCTATCACGTCACGATGCACCAAAAGACACTCCGCCGCGCCACAAATCCCGGTGCGCCGGGTTTTTGCATTCATCACGACCTTCAGCGCCTTTTCAGGATCAGCGCCCGCGTCAATATAGATATGAACAATGCCTTCAAGATGCGCAAAAACCGGCACGCGCGCTTCACGCTGCACCAATCCGACCAATCCCTTTCCACCGCGCGGCACGATCACATCAATCATATCCGTCATCGTCAGCATTTCACTCACTGCAGCCCTGTCGCGCGTCGGCACCCGCTGGATTGCAGCTTCCGGTAATCCGGCCGCCTTCAACCCGTCCACCAAACACCCATGAATGACACCCGAGGAATGAAAACTCTCCGAACCACCCCGTAAAATCACCGCGTTGCCAGCCTTCAGGCATAAAGCACCCGCATCCGCCGTCACATTCGGGCGGCTCTCATAAATGACGCCAATCACGCCCAAAGGCGTGCGCACGCGCTTGATATGCAAACCACTCGGACGGTCCCACTCCTCCAGCACCTGCCCGACCGGATCCTCCTGCCCGGCAACGGCTCGTAAGCCGTCGCAAATGCTCTGAATACGCGTCTCGTCCAACATCAAACGGTCCAGCATCGCCGCCGAAAGCCCCTTTTCGCGGCCAAACTCCATATCCTTGCCATTGGCCAAGATAATCTCTGACCGCCGCGCCCAAACCGCATCTGCCGCTGCAGTCAACGCCAAAGCCCTGTCCGCACCGGACGCAAAAGCAAGATCAGCCGCCGCGACGCGCGCCTTCTGTCCCAATTCATGCATCACTGCACTCACATCCATCGCATCTTTCATCTCGCCCTCCTCGGAGCCGACCGTCATCATCCTAATCCGCCGCCGACCTGCACCCAAACACTTCTTTTTGGTCGAAATATCCTGGGGGTCTGGGGGTTAAGCCCCCAGCGGATCGACACGCCGAAGGCGTGGCGACGCCAGAACATCGTCCTAAATCGCCATATCATCGCGATGCACCAAAGCCGCACGTCCCGGATAGCCAAGGATCGCCTCTATCCGGTCGGACCGCTCACCCTTGATTGCACGCGCTTCATCGGCCGTATACCGCGTCAACCCATGACCAAGCTGCGCCCCATCCGGCCCGATAATACCAACCGGATCACCACGCCCAAAACGCCCCGTCACTGCGGTAACTCCGGCCGGCAACAGAGACTTGCCTCGCGCCAAAGCACCAACTGCCCCCGAATCCAGAACCAATGTCCCTTTCGGCTTCATCGCCGCGATCCATCGTTTTCGGGCAACCTGCGGGTCAGTCTCGGGTGTGAACCATGTGCATGGCTCTCCATTTTCAATGCGTTTCAGAGGGTTATCCGGCGCCCCTAAAGCGATCGCCATCGCCGCCCCCCCCGCGGTGGCGGTCTTGGCGGCCATGACTTTGGTCTTCATACCGCCTTTGGAAAGACCCGTGCCCGCATCCCCCGCCATCGCCTCAATCTGCGGCGTGATCGCTTCAATGACATCAAAGCGCGTTGCGGCCACATCGTCTTTGGGATTGCCTGAATAGAACCCGTCGACATCCGACAGCAACACCAGAACATCCGCGCCAATCGTCACCGCAATCTGAGCTGCCAACCGGTCGTTGTCGCCGTAGCGGATCTCATCCGTTGCGACCGTATCGTTCTCATTCACAATCGGCACGACACCCAGCGATAAGAGCTGCTCCAGCGTCGCCCGACTGTTCAGATACCGCCGCCGATCCGTGCTGTCTTCCAATGTCACAAGCACCTGAGCGGTCGTAATCTCGTGCGGCTCCAAGGCCTCCTCGTAAGCGCGCGCCAGCCGAATTTGCCCCACAGCCGCCGCCGCCTGGCTTTGCTCCAAAGGCAACACACCTGCCCCCAGACCCAAGGCCGCGCGACCCAAAGCAATCGAGCCCGACGACACCAAAACGACATCCACGCCCCGCGCGCGCAAGGCCGCGACGTCTTCAGCCAGCGTCCTCAACCAGCCCGCGCGCAGCTTGCCACTCTCCACCAGGAGAGCCGAACCGATCTTGACGACAATGCGCTGTGCCGCGCTTAGGGACGCCATGGTCCAGGCTCCTCGACAGCTTCTTTCTGGCGCAATTTGTCCGCATCAATCTGACCCCGGACCGCCCGCAACACATCCACCAGCCCTTCACGACTGACACCACTCATCATCAAAACGGGTCCCGCCACAGCCTCGAGTTCAGCGCGTCGCTCCTCGCGTTCCTCATCATCCAGCGCATCGATCTTGTTCAAAGCCGTGATACGCGGCTTGGTCGCAAGCTCGCCACCGTAAGCTTCCAACTCATTGATAATGGTCGTGTAATCCTCCGCAACGGTTTCGGACGTTCCATCAATCAGATGCAGCAAAACCGAACAGCGCTCCACATGTCCAAGGAAGCGGTCCCCAATCCCGCGCCCTTCATGGGCGCCCTCGATCAGCCCCGGAATATCCGCCATCACAAACTCAACATCATCCACACCGACAACCCCAAGGTTCGGATGCAGCGTGGTGAACGGATAGTCCGCAATTTTCGGGCGCGCGTTGGAGGTCGCCGCCAGAAACGTCGACTTCCCGGCATTCGGCAAGCCCAAAAGCCCGGCGTCCGCGATCAGTTTCAGTCGCAACCACAACTCGCGCTCGATCTGTGGCTGCCCCGGGTTCGAGCGTCGCGGTGCCTGATTGGTCGACGACTTGAAATGAAGGTTACCAAAGCCACCGTTACCGCCCTTGGCAAGCAACACCCGATCCCCGACATGTGTCAGATCCGCGATGACCGTCTCTTCATCTTCATCGAGGATTTCCGTGCCAACCGGCACGCGCAATATGATATCATCACCGTCCTTACCGGTCCGTTGCTTGCCCATCCCAGGCTGCCCGTTCTTGGCAAAGAAATGCTGCTGATAGCGAAAATCAATGAGCGTGTTCAGCCCGTCCACCGCTTCCGCCCAGACGTCGCCACCACGCCCGCCGTCACCGCCATCAGGTCCGCCGTATTCGATGTATTTCTCTTTTCGGAAGCTCACGCACCCCGAACCGCCGCCACCAGAACGGATTGTCACGCGTGCAAGATCGAGGAATTTCATGATGCTACCTTAAATGTGTCTCGGGTCACGGCGTATGTGATGACGCGGCAAGGCTCAAGTCTTCCCTTTGACGTTGCCATCCCAGCGCCAGTGGCGACAAAACCGTGCTTTTCAAGCACACACGCGGATGCTGGGTTGTCCTCAAAATGGTCTGCAACCAGCCTAGTCAGTGGAAATCGCTCAAATAATTCGGGCAAGAAGGCAGACAGCGCCTCGCTTGCCAAGCCCTGCCC
>JABDQU010000085.1 GCA_013042105.1 Boseongicola sp. | reverse complement strand
GGGTGTTGCGCACCAACGGATCAAGCGTGGTCGCTGTGATCAACGGCCGTGCGATCTCGCGCCCGCCGACGAACAGGTGAATGCAGAACCAAAGTGCTGCAAGGCCCCCGGCGGCCCAGAAATACAGATCATTCATTTGTAATTCCTTTCTTCCCGAGCGGCATACCTTTTTGTATGTATTGGCGCAAGAAAAAGAATACCAAAAGGTATGTTTTGGAGGGTCAACCGCCTACGCGGACCTGATCATTCAAGCGGACTGGCCCGACGGCAGCCTTTTATAGCCCTGTTCGAAGGGGGGCGCGGGGGCGTTTTTGGATACGCGCTGCGCTTTTATGTTTGACTCCGAAGTGTGGGCGCGGGCAGGTTTTCTTCAGAGGATGATCCGGACAACAGCACATGCTGGCACAAAGCATCAGAATAGACTTGGGGCGGCGCTCGACCGGCTGTGATCTCGTCGTCTGACGTCGCACTGGCTTTTAAAAGCCTGCGCCGTAAGATTTTTCTCTCACTGGATGCCCTTTTCATGCTTCAAACCAACAGGCTTCGGCTTGCTGTCGATATCGGCGGCACCTTCACGGACACCGTTCTGGTCGACGCTCAAGGCACCATACGCGCCACCACCAAGACGCCGACAACCCCGGCGAACCCGACGCTCGGGGCGCTTTCAGGGGCAAGGCGGGTGCTTGGGGAGGCGGGGTGCGCGTGGTCCGACATCGAAGGTTTCATTCACGGCACGACACTGGCCACCAACGCTTTGATCGAAAGGCGCGGGGCCGTTGTCGCAACGATCACGACGGCTGGTTTTCGCGATATCCTTGAGATCGCCTATGAACGGCGCTTCAGTCAATACGACATCAATCTGGTCAAGCCCGATCTGCTGGTGCCGCGGTCGCGTGCCTTCACGATTGGCGGGCGGATGACGGCCAGCGGGGATGAGGTCGAGGCGCTCGACGAAAAGGCGGTCGCCGCTTTGGCAAAAGAACTGGAAAGCAGCGGTGCCGAGGCCGTCGCCATTTGCCTGATGCACGCCTACGCCAACCCCGCTCATGAGCTCAAACTGCGCGCACTATTGCAAGACGCCCTGCCGGATCTGGTCATCTCACTTTCGCACGAAGTCAGCCCGGAAGCGCGTGAGTTCGACCGCCTTTCGACCACCATCGCCAACACCTACATCCAGCCCCTTATGTCCCGCTATCTGGCGGACTTTCAGACGCGCTTTGCCGCGACCGGGCTGACGTGTCCGATCCTCATGATGACCGCAGGCGGCGGCATGACAACGATCGAAACCGCGGCCCGTCTGCCGATCCGGCTGGTCGAAAGTGGCCCGGCGGGCGGGGCTATTCTGGCTGCACGCATTGCGGCCGAGACGGGCGAGCGCGAGGTGTTGAGTTTTGACATGGGCGGGACCACGGCCAAGCTGTGCCTCATTGATCAGTTTCGCCCACAGACCGCGCGCAAGTTCGAGATTGCCCGCGCTGAAAGGTTCATCAAAGGCTCGGGCATGCCGGTTCGAATTCCGGTGATCGAGATGATCGAGATCGGCGCAGGCGGCGGCTCTATCGCGCATGTTGATCGGCTGGGACGGTTGCAGATCGGGCCTGAAAGCGCCGGTGCCGAACCCGGACCTGCGGCATTTGCCAAGGGGGGCGCGCGTCCAACGGTAACGGACGCGGATGTGCTGCAAGGCCTCATTGATCCGGACCTTTTTGCCGAGGGGCAGCTCAAAATCGACGTTGACGCCGCGCGCGCTGCGCTTGCCAACGAGGTTGGGGCTCCAATGGACCTCAGCGCGGGGGAGGCCGCGCTTGGTATCAGCGAAATTGTTGATGAGAACATGGCGGGCGCGGGGCGGATGCATGCCGTTGAATCAGGCAAGGATCTGACGTCGCGTCTGATGATCGCCTTTGGCGGCAACGGACCGCTCCATGCAACCCGGGTCGCGCGACGCGCACAGGTCGACCGCATCCTGATCCCACGAGATCCCAGCGTTGGCTCGGCCGTCGGGTTCCTGTTCGCGCCGGTGTCGTTTGAGATTGTCCGCTCCCGCTATAGCACGCTGGAGGCACTGGACCTCGTCGCGCTCAACGCGTTTTTCGAAGAGATGCGCGTGGAGGCGCAGAGCGTGGTGCGGGCCGGTGCGCCAAAAGGGCAACTGACCGAGCGCCGCGTTGCATTCATGCGCTATCACGGGCAGGGCCACGAAATTGAAATACCGCTGCCGGATCATGCGTTGACGGGTCAGGACATCCCGCATCTGACGCGCGCCTTCGAGGCAGAATACAGCCGTCAATTCAGCCGCGCAGTGCCGGGCATGACGATTGAAATCCTCAACTGGGCGGTCGAGGTCTCCTCTGCGCCGCGCGCCCTGCATCCGATGACGGCACCTGAAACCAAGCGCAACGCCACTCCGTCCGGGGCGAGAGAAATCCTGTGCGATGTCACCTGCAACTGGCGGACGGCAGACGTCTTCGCGCGCGACGACCTTCGACCGGGCGACCACCTTCAAGGGCCTGCACTGATCGTCGAGCCACAAACCACAACACTTGTCAGTGCTGATTTTTCGGCCCGCGTGGACGGAGCCGACAATCTCTGGCTCACGCGCAATGGGGAGCCTAACGATGCCTAAACCAAACACCCGCCTGCAAGTCATGTGGAACCGGCTTCTGGCCGTTGTCGAAGAACAAGGCCAGGCCCTGATCCGCGCCGCCTTCAGCCCGATCGTGCGCGAATGCGGTGATATCTCGGCAGGCATTTTTGATGTTCAGGGCCGGATGATGGCGCAGGCCGTCACCGGCACACCGGGGCACATCAACACCATGGCCGAGGCGGTAAAGACCTTGCGTAACCGCTTTGAAATCGCTGACATGAAGCCCGGCGACATCTTCCTCACCAATGATCCCTGGATTGCCTCGGGACATCTCAATGACTTTCTTCTGATGATGCCGGTTTTTCACAACGATGCCGTTGTTGGCTTCACGTCTTGCACCTCGCATCTCGTCGATCTGGGCGGGCTTGGCATGGGCCCCGAAGGCGCTGACATCTATGATGAAGGTCTGCGCATCCCGCCCTGCAAGCTGATGGATCAAGGCGTGCTCAACACGCTGCTGATGGAGATCGTCAAAGCCAACTCGCGCGAACCCATAGCCAATGAGGGTGACATCTACGCCCTGATCGCGTGCTGTGAAGCAGGGGCTGCGCGGCTTGCCGGAATGATGGCCGAGTTTGGCATCGATCAACTAGACGCGTTGGCCGACTACATCATCGAGACATCCTATCAAGGCACGCTGGACGCCATTGCCACCCTGCCCAAAGGCACATGGCAAAGTGTCCTTAAGGTCGATGGCTATGAGAAAGAGATCAACCTGCATGCGGCGCTGACAATCGGTGACACCCATGTAACCGTCGATTTCAGCGGAACATCCGGGCTTTCAAGCAAAGGCATCAATGTCCCGCTCAATTACGCCACCGCCTATACGGTTTTTGCCCTGCGCTGCATCATCGGACCGGACATCCCCAACAACGCAGGTTCGCTCGCGCCGTTTCAGGTGAGTGCGCCGCAGGATTGCAT
>JABDQU010000081.1 GCA_013042105.1 Boseongicola sp. | reverse complement strand
GCTGCCACTCCGTAAAAATCATGTTGCTCGCGATCCCATTTCCCGACCTTTCCCCAACGCTGATCGAAATCCCTCTGGGTCCGATCACCTTGCCCATTCGCTGGTATGCCCTGGCCTATATCGCCGGCATCATTTTTGGTGTCTGGATGGCAGGCCGCGCGCTGGCACGCCCTGCCTTATGGCAAAACGAAACACCAGCGATGAGCAAAGAGCGGCTTGAAGACTTCACAACATGGCTCATCATCGGCATCATCTTGGGCGGACGGCTGGGCTATGTTCTGTTCTATGAACCCGCCTATTTCCTTGAAAATCCGGGCGATATCCTGCGCGTCTGGACCGGAGGCATGGCCTTCCACGGCGGCTTCCTCGGCGTCTTGGCCGCCGGTCTGATTTTCGCGCGAAAGCACGGCATATCGATCCCCAAACTTGCCGACCTCGCAGCCCTTTGCACCCCTCCGGGCATCATGTTCGGACGCATCGCAAACTTCATCAACGCCGAACTTTGGGGTCGCCCGACGGATGTGCCTTGGGGTGTGATCTTCCCCGGCGTGCGCGCACAGGATTGCCCCGGCGTCGATGGGGCCTGCGCCCGCCACCCGTCACAACTCTATGAAGCCGGGCTTGAAGGCTTCGTGCTTGGGATCGTCTTGATCTACCTCGCTTTCGCGCGCGGATGGCTCAAAACACCCGGAGCTATCTGCGGTCTTTTCCTTGCAGGCTATGGCGCTGCCCGCTTCTTTGTAGAGTTCTTCCGTGTCGCTGATGAGCAATACATCACACCGGAAAACCCCTTGGGACGCGTGCTTTTCCTTGGTGATTTCGGCCTGTCCATGGGTCAACTCTTGTCGACACCCATGATCATTGTCGGCCTTGTCTTCATCGTCATTGCCCGCCGTCGCGCATGACCGCACTGGCTGACCGTCTTGCCAAACTGATCCGCCAGAACGGCCCCTTGACCGTTGCCGATTACATGCGCCACTGCCTGCTCGATCCGGACTATGGGTATTACACAACCCGCGATCCCTTCGGCACCAAGGGAGACTTCATTACCGCTCCCGAAATCAGTCAGATGTTCGGCGAAATGATCGGTCTCGCTCTGGCCCAGACATGGCTCGATCAGGGGGCACCAAATCCATTCGCCCTCGTCGAGCTTGGCCCGGGACGCGGGACACTGATGGCGGACCTATTGCGCGCAACCAAAGGCGTTCCCGGCTTTCATGACGCCATGCAGGTGCATCTGGTCGAGGCATCCCCCGCCCTGCGCACAATCCAAAAGCAGACGATTAACGCTGATCTTCATCACCATGATACGGTCGCAACGCTCCCCGAGCTTCCCATCTATCTGGTGGCAAACGAATTTTTCGATGCCTTGCCCGTGCGCCAATACATACGCGACGGAAAGGGCTGGAGAGAGCGCGTCGTCGGACTTGTTGATGATGCGCTGGCCTTCGGCCTTGCAGACATATCTCATCCGCCCGTTTTGGAGGCCCGCCTGCAGGACACCGCCGACGGACACCTTGTCGAGGTTTGCCCGTCCGCCACTGCCATCACACGGGATATCGACGCACGCATTGCCCAATCCGGCGGCGTCGCCATTTTCATCGACTACGGCGACTGGCGCTCTCTTGGCGATACGCTGCAAGCCGTCCGCGCTCATCAATCCGAGCCACCACTGGATCGCCCAGGCACGGCAGATCTGACAACGCATGTCGACTTCGAAGCGCTGTCAAACGCTGCCACAAAGACCAAGCCCTCGCGCCTATGCCCGCAAGGTGTCTTCCTTGAACGGCTAGGCATCACCGAACGCGCGCGTGCCCTCGCCCAGAATCTGGCCGGCACAGCACTTGATCACCATATCGCAGCACATCGACGCTTGACGCACCCCGACGAAATGGGAACCCTGTTCAAAGTAATGACACTGTCGCCAATTGCGGCCCCTCTTCCGCCGGGAATGACCACGTGACGCTGGAAATACTGACATCCGAAATGCTGATGCCCGTGAACCACGGCTTTTTCACCCGTCGTGGCGGAGCATCCTCTGGCGTGTTTGAAGGCTTGAACTGCGGTCATGGCTCATCGGACCAGACCGAAATTGTTGCGATCAACCGCGCGCGCGCGGCACAGGCAATGGATGTCGCTCCGGATCAGATGGCAACTGTGCATCAGATACACTCCGCAAAGGTCGTTACCGTTGAAGAAGCGCCTCAAACGAGAGGGATCGAAGCTGACGCAATGGTCACCGCAACACCCGGCCTGTGCTTGTCGATTCTGACCGCTGATTGC
>JABDQU010000074.1 GCA_013042105.1 Boseongicola sp. | reverse complement strand
GTCGGCAGCCAGATCACCAAACTGAACCCGATGCGCGCCTATTGTGTTGCGCTTTCAGCCGCGATCACCGTTATCGTCGCAAGCTGGCTCGGCCTGCCCGTCAGCTCGACCCACATCGCCGTCGGCGGCGTCTTCGGCGTCGGCTTCTTCCGCGAATGGGACGCCAGCCGTCGCATGCGGCGTGCCAGCGTCAGCGTCCCCGACCTGCCAACACGTCCCAAAGAAGAACGCCGCCGCCGCAAACTTGTGCGCCGCTCACACTTCCTCACGATTATTGCCGCCTGGGTCATCACTGTCCCCGCCGCAGCGGTTCTGTCGGCTGTGATCTTCTTCATCATCCAGACCGTCGCCAGTTAAGCGACGCCCCCACCTCTTCACCTGTTTGAAAATATCCCCGCCGGAGGCACCGGCGGGGGTCCCCCCCGCCCAACCATCGCATGCGCCGAAAGGCGCACATTTTTTTAAAACCGCCCCCTTTTCGGCAGCAGGCAACCGTCCTACCATTTGCGCTATGCCTTACGAATGGAACGAAACCCCCGAGGCCCGTGCCCTCACCCTGTGGCCCCACCAGTCACTCACACCGCGCGGTTTTGTGTGGTTCATTGGTGTGACCGCCGCCATGCTGACCTTGCCGCTGGTCGCCCTCCTCGGCTCGCCGGTGGTCTGGTTCCTGTTGTTCTTCTTTCTCATCGCCCTGACCTCCGTCTGGCGCGCAATCACCGCCAACCAACGCGACCGCTCGCGCCGCGAAGAACTGACCCTGACCGAAGACGAGGTCCGTCTGCAACACGTCCCCCACAAAGGCCCCGTCCTCACATGGGAGGCAAACCCGCACTGGGTCACCGTGAACTTGCGCGACGACGGCCCGGTCGAGAAATACCTCACGCTGCGTGGCAACAACCGCGAGGTCGAAATCGGTCGCTTTCTCAGCCCCGAGGAACGAGCAGAGCTATATGATGAGCTTTCTCAAGCCCTTAGAGCCTGAACTTCACCTAAACCACCTCAGATCCCACCAAATCGCTAACCCAGCGCGCGGGCGCACCGACGTAATACCGACGTGATACCGACGTCATACCGACGTTATCCGTTTTCACGGTTTTCCTTTAAAATCAGAGACATAACAAAAAAGGCGCCGAACCCTGTCCGACGCCCTTTCCATGCAATTTCAGCGCTCAAATCCATCAGGACAAGCGCCCTTTGACCAGTGGCCCAACCTTGCCGAAATCCATCTGCCCGGTATAGCGCCCCTTAAGCTCGCCCATCACCTTGCCCATATCGCGGATCGAAGAAGCGCCCGTCTTTTCAATAGCTTCGTCGACAGCAGCCGCCGTCTCGGCCTCATCCAGCTGTCGCGGCAGGAAGGTCTTGATCACCTTGATCTCGTCCATTTCCTTTTCGGCCAGCTCCAGCCGTCCACCCTCTTCATAGGCGCGCGCGCTTTCCTGACGCTGCTTGACCATTTTGCCAAGGATAACAAGGATTTCGTCGTCTCCGACGCCCACATCATCCTCCCCGCCCGAGCGCAACGCAATGTCACGATCCTTGATCGCCGCATTGATCAGCCGCAGCGTCGACAAGCGCACCGCATCCTTTTCCTTCATCGCATCTTTCAGCGATTGTGTGATCTTACCGCGTAAGCCCATATCTGCTCATCCCCATGTTCAGAACGGACGAGAATATAGGAACACTTCCGGCGCGGCAACAGGACGCCAACCCGCTAAGCCTCTGAAAAACATGCAAAACTGAAAAAAGCCATTCTCTTGACCCGACGTTGTCGAGGGCGTAAACCTCTCCCGTTTACCAGCCCCAAAGGAATGCCCGATGCCCGACGCAGCGCCCAAACCCACCGCCTGCCTCGCCCTTGCGGATGGCACAATTTTCTACGGAAAAGGCTTCGGAGCCACCGGCACCCGCGTCGCCGAGTTGTGCTTCAACACTGCCATGACCGGCTATCAGGAAATCATGACAGACCCTTCCTACGCTGGCCAAATCGTCACTTTTACCTTCCCCCATATCGGCAACACCGGCATCACGCCTGAAGATGATGAAACCGCCGATCCGGTTGCCGACGGCCTCGTCGTCAAATGGGACCCGACCGAACCCTCAAACTGGCGTGCCACTGCCGAGCTTACAGACTGGCTCGAACGTCGCGGACGCGTCGGCATCGGCGGCGTCGATACCCGCCGCCTTACCCGCGCCATCCGCCAGCAGGGCGCTCCCCACGTGGCCCTCGCCCATGATCCTGATGGTAACTTCGACCTCGAAGCACTGATCAAATCTGCCCGTGATTTCAACGGCCTCGAAGGTCTCGATCTTGCCAAAGACGTCACTTGCGCCCAATCGTATCGCTGGAACGAAATGCGGTGGGCCTGGCCCGAAGGCTACCAGCCGCAAAACGATCCGAAATTCAAAGTCGTCGCCATCGATTACGGCGCGAAACGCAACATCTTGCGCTGCCTTGCATCGGCCGGTTGCGACGTCACGGTCCTACCCGCAACGGCCACAACCGAGGACGTTCTGGCCCTGAACCCTGACGGTGTTTTCCTCTCCAACGGACCGGGCGATCCAGCAGCCACAGGCGAATACGCTGTCCCGATGATCAAAGGCGTGCTTGATCAAACCGACTTGCCCGTCTTCGGCATCTGTCTCGGGCACCAGATGCTCGCTCTCGCCCTTGGCGCAACGACCGTCAAAATGAACCACGGACACCACGGCGCGAACCATCCGGTGAAAGATCTCGATACAGGCAAAGTCGAAATAACCTCAATGAACCATGGCTTTACCGTCGACAGCCAGACCTTGCCTGACGGCGTCGTCGAAACCCATGTCTCGCTCTTTGACGGCTCAAACTGCGGCATCCGCATGGCCGACCGCCCGGTCTATTCGGTGCAATACCACCCCGAAGCCAGCCCCGGCCCCATGGACAGCTACTACCTGTTCGAACGTTTCGCCGCCGCAATGGACGCCCGCTCCCGCGAAAACGCCTGAGGATTAACCGCGATTTAACGCTTATGACGCTATTGTGGCGCTCATGTTGCTTAGTGCTGCCCTTATCTTCGTGCGTTCATGCCTCTGACATTCCGGTCGCTCCGCAAAAAAGCGGCCATAACGGTCGACACGAACGTCGAAAAACCGAAAAACGGCCCCCTGCGGCTTGAAGATATTCGCGCCGATGCGCGTTTTCTCGACGACATCACGCCGGAATTCGCAATCCGTAACGACATTCTCCCTTTGCGACGACAGGGCGGTGTCACCCTCATCGCCGCGCCGGACTATGAACGGTTCCAAACCACGCGGCCCCTGCTCGAAGCGCGGCTCGGCCCCGTGGCGCATCTTCCGGCCACGACAAAGGCCATTCGGGCGGCCACAGAGCATGCGGTAGGTCCGGTTTTGGCCCACAAGGCGCTCAGACACACCTCCTTGCGCGAAAGCTGTCGGGGATGGTCCGGCCCACGAACCGCGATCTGGCTTGCCACGCTGGCGCTCGGGCTGATCGCTTTGGGGTATTTTAATACCCCATTTCTGATCTGGGCCATCACTTTCTGGGCGACACTATCACTCGTCGCGGTGACCGGACTTCGCACCGCCGGCGCCATCGCCCAACTGCGTGCTTCCCGCACGTTTGGCGAAAAATGGCACAGCGCCCGCCCCGCCAAGCTTGCCCGAGACGCCTATCCCCGGATCTCCGTCCTTGTGCCACTGTTCAACGAACGTGATATCGCCTCTCGCCTCGTGGCCCGCCTGAGCCGGTTGGACTATCCAAAGGACAAGCTGGAAGCTCTTCTTATTCTTGAACATTCTGACATCGTGACCGCCGAAACCCTTGCGAAATCCGATCTACCAGACTGGATGCGGGTCATCACTGTCCCGCCCGGCTCGCCGCAAACGAAACCACGCGCCCTGAACTACGCGCTCGATTTTGCAAATGGTGAGATCATTGGCATCTACGATGCCGAAGACGCCCCCGCCCCCGACCAATTGCGCACCGTCGCCGAAACCTTTGCAACAGCCCCAGCCAATGTCGCCTGCCTGCAAGGCGTCCTCGACTTTTACAATGCCCACAACACCTGGCTGACCCGTTGCTTCACCATCGACTATGCCACCTGGTTCCGCCTTGTCTTGCCCGGATTGGTGCGTATGGGATTTGCCATCCCGCTTGGTGGCACCACCGTGTTCTTTCGCCGTCATGTCCTTGAAAAGATTGGCCGATGGGACGCCCACAACGTGACCGAAGACGCGGACCTTGGCCTCAGACTGGCGCGGCGCGGCTATCGTACCGAGTTCATATCCTCAGTCACTTTCGAGGAGGCCACCGCAACCGTCCCCGCCTGGATCCGCCAGCGATCCCGCTGGATAAAAGGCTACGCCGTCACATGGGCCGTGCACATGCGCGCGCCACTCCGTCTGCTGCGAGAACTTGGCATCCGAAAATTTCTCGGCTTTCAGATCCTCCTCCTCGGCACGCTCTCGCAATTCATTCTCGCCCCCTATCTGTGGTCCTTCTGGCTCGTTCTCGTCGGGCTGCCCCACCCGCTTGCCGACATCGCCCGATGGAGCGCAGTAGTCGCCTTTGCCGCTGCCTTTCTCCTTTGCGAAATCGCCTCCATCATCGCGCTGGCGCTCTCCGTCGCAACACCGCGCCACCGTGATCTGATCTGGTGGGTGCCGCTGATGCACCTTTATTTTCCGCTGTCAGCCATTGCCTGCTGGAAAGCGATCGCGGAACTCACCACGCGTCCGTTTTATTGGGATAAAACCGCCCACGGCGGCACGACTAGTCGTCCGAAACGACGGTGGATTCGACGGCAGC
>JABDQU010000071.1 GCA_013042105.1 Boseongicola sp. | reverse complement strand
TCTGCGAAAAACTCGTTGGCCGCGCCGACGCCTTTGAAGCGGTCGAGGCTGTCTTTGCCGCCATGGCAAAAGGCGACGCTTATAACTTCCCGGTCATCCGCGAAGCCATCGGTTACGCCGACGCGCTCTATGGTTTCAAATCGGGGTTCGACCGCGCGGGCAAAAACCTCGGCGTGAAGTCCGGCGGCTTCTGGCCGGGCAACATGGCCAAAGGCCTGACCAACCACCAGTCCACCGTGTTCCTCTTCGATCCTGACACCGGCAAACTCTCCGCCCTCGTCGGCGGCAACTACCTCACTGCCGTGCGCACCGCCGCATCGTCGTCGGTCTCGATCCAACACCTCGCCCGCAAGGACGCTAAAGTTCTCGGCATGGTCGGCGCTGGCCACCAGTCGCACTTCCAGATGCGCGCCGCTGCCGAACAACGCGACTTTGAAAAAGTCGTCGCCTGGAACCCGCACCCCGACATGCTGCCGCGCCTTGGCGAAACCGCCAAAGAGCTTGGCCTCGACTTCGAGGCCGTCACCCCGGAGGAGCTCGGCGCCCAAGCCGACGTGATCATCACCATCACATCGGCCTTCGAGCCGCTTCTGATGAAGGACTGGATCAAGCCCGGCACCCACATCGCCTGCATGGGCACCGACACCAAAGGCAAAATGGAAGTCGACCCGGCGCTCGTCGCTGCCGCTACGGTCTTCACCGATGAAGTCGCCCAGTCCATCAGCATCGGCGAAGCCCAACACGCGATTGCCTCTGGCGCACTTGCGGAAGCCGACATCACCCCCATCGGCAAGGTCATCAACGGAGATCACCCGGGCCGCACCAGTGACGATGAAATCACCCTCTTCGACGGCACCGGCGTCGGCTTGCAAGACCTCGCGGTCGCCTCAGTCGCCGCGCGCCTCGCAGCCGAAAGCGGCGAAGCCACCCGCGTCACGCTCTAAACCAAAACGCAAAAAAGCCCTGCCGATCAGCAGGGCTTTTTCATGTCTGTCGTTCGCCCGCGCTTAAACCGTCTGATCGTCCAGCTTGGCGTCCGGTGCGTTCTTCGCAACCGAGGCAATGCCATTCTCACAAGCCGAGTTGCTCTCATACATCTCGGATGTGCCGATCACCTGACCGTTGGCCGCCTTCAGATTGAACATCGGCTTGCCGGACTTGGATTCCTTGCGCTCAAACCGCGCGTCATTCGCCGAATTCTTGCGAACCGACTCGATACCGTTCATGCAGCTTGGTTTGCGCTTGTAGCCTTCACTGGCCAAAATCGTCTGGCCATTGCCAGCCTTCAGACGAAAGCGAAACTCGCCGCCCTTGTCCTTATAAACTTCAAATTTCCCTGCCATCCTGACTGGACCTCTTGCTCTTTGTTACATCGGGACACGTCACGCGTGTGCCTCCCACACTAGCGAATTATGCCGTTTCGCCAAGATCCCTGTTGCGCATTTTTTCCACCCCTCGTTGCATTTCAGACTCGGTTTCCCGCTCCACCGGCAACTTGGTGCCAGAACAATCGCCCGCTGCCGCCGGGAATTGTCTCAAATGCCCACAAATCAGTCGGCAAGACTTCGCGCGTTTCATCAAATTTGACCGATCTGCCGCAAGGCCGCCGCAATGTTTGCACATTCCAATCCCACCTTCATGGCATCCCAAGCGGTATTGGGAGTGGCACAAAGGAGGCGCGACAAGCGCACAAGGCTATGAGCAAAGTACATCGAATTGCAGGGTTGAAAATTTCACGGGTCAGGCGGCGCACGCCATCGACTGACCCGCTTCAGGATTTCTGGACGCCGAAAGACGCCCTTCCCGATCTTGAACCCCCCGAAGACAAACTGCGTCGCAACAGTCGGCACATCTTCTCTGCGGACACGATTACCCTCTCGCACAGCTCGTCCATGGAAGACGTTTTCGATCCCAAAAAACGTCCCGAGAACAAGAACGCCGTCGCGCGGGTGACAGTGTATGTCATGAACCTGATCGTGATGGTCATGGCGCTGCCAGTCGGTCTTGCGCTTTTGTTCTTCAACATCCTGTTTGGCGAGAACCTTCGCACGACGGCCCACGTCATCGCGCTCACAGGCATGGCGCTGGCACTCACGTCAATGCCCGGCAACGCCGACCTCTTGCGGTTCCTGTAGGTCGGGCCGCGTTCAGGAAAAATAGGCACTCTGCAGTTCAGGCAGCAGAGTGTCCTTCGCCCAGATATAGGTATGGATTGAAAAGATAACTGCGTCGCTTTTCGGCAGGCGCGTCATGACCTGCCGCTCGGATCGCAGAAACCGCAGCGGCTTGCCATCTGACGGATCAGGCTCGGCCTCGCGTTTTGGATGGTGCAGCACCCCCGCCGCGTGCGGCAGGATATTGGCCCGCCACATGGGCCGACCCACCTTGATCCCGTCAAACAGCCGCTGCACCCGCCGCGCGACGTTGTCATCGTAGGACGCCACCGGCACATGGATCCGCGTCAACGGACGCCCGACCTTCTCTGAAAGGCTCCAGTGCGACGGAAAACACAGGATCGCACCCGTCAACACATGCTCGTCCCTGCGCTTCTGCAAAATACAGATGTCTTCCTGTATCAACCGCCCGATAGTCAGCAACGGTCTCTCGCGATACACGACAACCTTCACCCCATCCGGCCGGTAAACCCGTCGCGGACCGACATCGTAAGCCGGGTTCGCCGCACAGGCCTCAAGCACAAGATCAAGACATTCCTGCGCAGCCGCCTCCGCCGAAGGCTCCTGCGCATAGACATCTGCTTGCAGCCCACCGATCAAATCGTCCCGCAACCGCATCTGTCCAGCAAAGGCATCATCCACCACCAGCCAACTGGCGTCGCCCAAAGGTTGAACCCCAGGCAGTTTGCGCCCCTCTGGCCCCAGCCAGGTGACCCCATCAAATGAATTCTGCAAGACCACATCCATCATAGCCGAGGTGTATCTCCGCCCGCTCGCGCGCACCAGATCATGTCGCCGTCAGAGTAGATTTATGTCGCATTTGCGCCGGACGCGCCGCGTTCACAGGGCAATCCTGATCCCAAGGGAGCCCACCATGAACCAGCACTTCGCCGACAACCGCAAAATCGACCCGACCAAAGGCACCCACCTTGGTGACGGAACCCCCAACGATGCCGACCGCATCGAAATCGGCCCCACGCGCCTCGCCTTCGCCGAATGGGAAGCCGCTGGCCTCGAGCTTCCCAACCTCGCTGAGATGCGCCACTTCCGCTGGAAGCGCCTGACACAACACATCGTCGACCGCGGCTACGGCGGCCTGTTGATGTTCGACCCCCTCAACATCCGCTACGCCACCGACACCACCAACATGCAACTGTGGAACACTCACAACCCCTTCCGCGCTGTGCTGCTCTGCGCTGACGGCCACATGGTGATCTGGGACTACAAGAACGCGCCCTTCCTTTCCGACTTCAACCCACTGGTCAAAGAAGTCCGGGGCGGCGCGTCTATGTATTACTTCGCCAAAGGCGACAAAATCGACGAAACCGCCGACAGCTTCATCGCCGACGTCGAAGACGTCATGCGCGAGCACGCAGGAGACAACAAACGCATCGCCGTCGACAAAATCATGATCCCCGGCTACCGCGCCCTTATCGCGGCAGGCTTTCAGGTCGAGGAAGGCGAGGAAGTCACCGAACGCGCCCGCGCCGTCAAAGGCCCGGATGAAATCAAAGCCATGCGCTGCGCCTCCCACGCCTGCGAAGCCGCAATGTATGAAATGGAAGACTTCGCCCGCGCCAACGTCCCCCTCGGCAACACCAGCGAGGACGATGTCTGGGCCGTCTTGCACGCCGAAAACATCAAGCGCGGCGGCGAGTGGATCGAAACGCGCCTGCTGGCGTCCGGTCAACGCACAAACCCGTGGTTCCAGGAATGCGGCCCCCGCACCACCCGCAACAACGAAATTCTGGCGTTTGATACCGACCTTGTCGGCAGTTACGGCATCTGTGTCGACATCTCGCGGACGTGGTGGATCGGTGACCAGAAACCCCGCCCCGACATGATCGACGCCATGAAACACTCGGTCGAGCACATCATGACCAACATGGAAATGATCCGCCCCGGCGTGCGCATCGAAGATCTCAGCCGCAACACGCACAAACTTCACGACAAATTCCAGGCCCAGAAATACGGCTGCCTGATGCACGGCGTCGGCCTGTGCGATGAATGGCCCCTTGTGGCCTATCCCGACAAAATGATCCCCGGCGCGTTTGATCACGAACTAGAGGCGGGCATGACCTTGTGCGTCGAAGTCCTCGCCGGAGAAGTCGGCGGTGACTTCTCGATCAAGCTGGAAGATCAGGTATTGGTCACCGAAGACGGGTTTGAGAACCTCACCAAATATCCGTTTGATCCGGCGTTGATGGGCGAGGGGTAGCTGCGTCCGCAGGATTGGGCGCTCGCGGTTCTGAATGATCAGCACCTGACTTAGTTGGACAGAGCGACCCCGAATCATGTTCGGGGTCGCTCCTCTTGGGTCAGCCTGCCACCAAGGGTGCCTCTTCGGATGGCCTTTCCGGCTCGCCGCCGAAATGTGCCCAGAACTCATCACGGGCATGGGTGCGCGGGAAAGGCACATCCGGGACAGGCACATCCAGGAACTGGCATAGTGGCTCCCAACCGTCAGCAACGTTGAATACCAAGAGCCGGTCAGCGGGGATCACCTCCCGGACGCGGGCGTTGTTGGCCCGATACCCTTCGATCGCACTGTCACGGTCGGTATAGTCGCCAAAGGCGCGTGGCAGAACGCCTGCACGCATCACTCCGAAGATCTCGGTAAATTCCGGCGGCAGATCAAAGCCGTCCATCATCGCAAAGAACTTACCGATGGTGCCGTTGAAACTGGCCCACCAATCGTCCTCGGGGCGTTCGGTATGGATAACTTTCGCGTCGGGGAAGGCGATTGACGCTTCTTGCCAGTGCGAAGCGCCCGGCCAGTCCACTTGTGATTCATAGCCTTTGTAAACCTCGGCCCAGTCGACATCCTGACCGGCGAAAATCGCCTTCCAGTGGTCGAGCTGTTCGGGGTGGGCCATCACTTCGGTCATGTGATGGGTCGGGCCGAACCCGAGGGTTCCCAGCGCCTGTTTCATGGACATGGTTCCTGTGCGGCCGTAGCCGGAGCCGATTACCTTGAGGGTCATGGCATTGATCCTTGTGATTGAATGTTTGCTTTTGCGCTCCGGAGCCTCATCCTTGTGCCACGAGAATCGGTTTTCAAAAAACGAAACGATTTCAGCGCACATGAACGAAATTCAACTCCACAAGATCGACCTGAATTTGCTCGTTACCTTCGAAGCATTGATGGAAGAGACTACGCTCGCTGCAGCGGCCGAGCGGTTGGCGGTCACCCCTTCGGCAATAAGCCACTCGCTGGGGCGGCTCAGAACGCAGTTGAACGATCCACTCCTGGTGCGGGTCGGTGGTCGCATGCAGCCCAGCCCGTATGCGCTCGAACTCATAGAAGAAGTGCAGCCCGTTCTGCGTGGCCTCCGTCGGATGCTGGCGCCTCGCGATCCCTTCGATGCCGCGACAAGCGACCGGGTGTTCCGGATCATGATGCCAACGTTCCCCGCGATAGTCGCCGCGGTCCTTGCCCGCGCAAAGAGAGAGGCACCGGGGGTGACGCTCGAATGGGTAAACATCAGCACGCAGGTCTACGAGGCCGTCGCCGATGGACTGATCGACGTGGCCCATGTGGGCGGCGACATGCGACTGCCCGAGGGGCTCGACGAGCAGGAAATGGCCCCTTTCACATGGTATACTTTTGCCCGCAGGGATCATCCCGCCTTGATGGACTGGGGGCAGGCGGCATGGAGGCGATGGCCTCATCTGCAGGTCAAGATTGGCACCACAGTCTCAAGCCCGGTCGACGCGCGCAAAGGCGACCCGACAACCGAACGTCGCATCGGTGCAAAGATCGGCGAGTTTTCAGCTGTTGGCACAGTGCTCTCGCAAACCGACCTGCTGACAACGCTGCCATCGGTCCTGATGGCTAGCCAGATGGCGCTGCACAACCTGTCGGTATTGCGCCCGGCTGTGACACCGGAGCCTTTTCTGGTGCGCTTCGTCTGGCCCTCGCGGCTCAAAAGCGATCCCGGAAATCTGTGGCTCAGAACCCTGTTGTTAGAAACCTATGAGGCAGTCCAGGCCGGGGCAGAAGAGCAGATCAAAGGCCGGGTGGTTGAGCTTTCCTCGTCTCCGGACTGATCCGAAGCCTGCAAGATCGCGAGGTTTTTGTTTACACCTTTTCTACGCTGCCGCCTCTGGCCCTAAGTGGACTGCCAAGCCGGATCATCTCCGTATTGGGCTCAATGCAATCCTTCGCCACACAGCACCCCGCGTTAAACCGACCACTCCACCCGCTCAACCCCGATAAACCGCCGCATCCGATCCAACTCCGCCGCCAGTTTCTCACGCCGACTGTCCGGCCACTTCACCCCCGGCTCGGGCCAGAACCCGATCACCTTCAGAACGCCAGCTTTGCGATCCGCTTTGATCTCAATCCGCCCCACAAACCGGTCGCCTTCCAAAATCGGAAAGACATAATACCCCCAAATCCGCTTGGCCGCCGGTACGAACATCTCGACCCGATATTCAAACCCAAACAGCCGCGCCAGCCGGTTGCGATCCCGGATCACCGGATCAAACGGGTTCAAAATCCGCAATCGACTGGTCGCTGACCCAAGCCCCGCCAATCGCGCCTCAATGTCCGCCGGGGCAAACCCCTTCACCCACTCACCCGCCGCCGTCTCAACCTCAACCGGAACCAATTCGCGCTCGTTCCGCGCAATCCAGCCCCGCACCTCATCCGAGCCAACCGCATCCCAAAACCGCTGCACGTCCCCCGGTGCGCCAAACCCCATCCGGTCCAGCGCCGCGCGACACAACCAATCCACTTGCGCGCCATCTTCCAACCCACACTCATGCGGCAACGCCGGAAATACCCGCTCGCCCAGATCGTAAAACTTGTTGAAATTCACCCGATGACAGGTAGCCAACTCGCCCGTGTACCACATGAAATCCAGCGCCAGCTTGTGCGGAGGCCGCGACCACATCTCCTTTGGGCCCTCAACCTTCGTATCAAACGCATGGGTCGACAAAGCCCCTTCATCCCGAATGCGCCCCTTGATCGCCTCCCGCGCCGCTTCATCCGGCAGGTTCTTCCACCACCCCGCACGGCTCATCTGCTCGCGTTTGCGGCGAAACTGCCGCTCCCACATCGGCAGAAACTCCATCGGCAGCACAGATGCATCATGCGTGAAATGCTCGAATATCCCCCGATCCTTGGCCAACAGACGGTCCAGCATCGGCTCGCGATAGTTGTTGTTCCGGCTCCACAGAATATGATGGTGCGCCCGGCTGACCACCTGAATGGAATCAAGCTGCACAAACCCCAGCTTCTTGATGACCTCCAGCACATCCAACGCGCCCGTCGGCGCGCTCGCCAGCCCTTGCAGCGTCAGCCACAAAAGCCGCGCGTCGCGATTTCTGATGCGTAGTGGTGTCACAGCCAACCCTTCTTGCCCCCGGCCACCCTATACATCCGCGATCCGACCGGGTAGAGGCGGCGCAACATCAGCGCGCCCAACGATGAGGCCGCGCGGACCCATTCAATTACCGAAAGCAGACCAGCCGTGAAACAGGCTCTTCAAGATGCGCTTGATGCGCGTGGGTATGACACCCTCACCGACGTCCAGAACGCCGTAACCGCCCCCGAACTCACGGGCAAAGACCTCCTCGTCTCAGCTCAGACCGGCTCGGGCAAAACCCTTGGCTTTGGCCTCGCCATCGCGCCGAGCCTTCTCGGCGACGCCGACGCATTTGAACCAGCCGACGCACCGCTTGCCCTCATTATCGCCCCAACCCGCGAACTTGCCCTGCAAGTGAAACGCGAACTGGCGTGGCTCTATGCCAAAGCCGGGGCCGTCTTGGCGTCAACCGTCGGCGGCATGGACATGCGCGACGAACGCCGCGCCCTTGCGCGCGGTGCGCACATTGTCGTCGCCACCCCCGGTCGTCTGCGCGACCACATCATGCGCGGCTCGATTGAGCTTGGAAACCTGAAGGCCGTCGTCCTCGATGAAGCCGACGAGATGCTCGACCTCGGTTTCCGCGAAGACCTCGAATTCATCCTCGAACAGGCCCCCACCGACCGCCAGACGCTGCTCTTCTCCGCAACCGTCCCGGCGCAAATCGCGAAGTTGGCAAAAAGCTATCAGAACGATGCTGTGCGCATCGCCACCACGACGGGCGAAAAACAACACGCCGACATCGACTACCGCGCCCTGCGCGTCTCAGCCCGTGACGGCGAAAACGCGATCATCAACGTGCTGCGCTACTACGAAGCCCCCAACGCAATCGTCTTCTGCAACACGCGTGCAATGGTCAACAGACTGACAACAAGGCTGTCAAACAGGGGCTTCTCCGTCGTCGCCCTTTCCGGCGAGCTATCCCAAAGCGAACGCACCCACGCGCTGCAAGCCATGCGCGACGGTCGTGCCCGCGTTTGCGTCGCAACAGACGTCGCAGCACGCGGCATCGACCTGCCGAACCTCGAACTGGTGATCCACGCCGAACTCCCCACCAACCAGGACACCCTTCTGCATCGCTCAGGCCGTACAGGAAGGGCAGGGCGCAAAGGTGTCAGCGCAATGATCGTGCCGCCCGTAGCACGCAAAAAGGCCGAGCGCCTGCTTGGATGGGCCAAGTTGAAAGCGGAATGGGCCGACGCGCCCTCCGCCGAAGAAGTCTCGGCCCGCGACGACGATCGCTTGCTCGCAGACCCCGAATGGACCGCCGAAATTGAGCCCTCCATTCGTGCCACAACTGACAAGTTAGTTGCCATATTTAGCGCAGAACAGCTCGCCGCCGCCTACGTCCGCCTCTACCGCGAAAAGCACACAGCGCCCGAAGAACTGTCGGACCTCTCCGAACCCGCCAAGCCCCGCGCACCTTTCGGCCCAAGCGTCTGGTTCTCCCTCGAAGGCGGCCGCGCCGCCAACGCCGAACCGCGCCGTCTGCTGCCGATGATCTGCAAATTGGGCAACGTCTCGCGCGAAGATATCGGAGCCATCCGCATCCAGCCTGACGCCTCCCTCATCGAAATCCGCGAAAGTGCCGTCAAAACCTTCACCGACGCCATCGGCCCAAAAATGGCGCTCGAAGGCGGTGCCAAGATCACCAGAACCTCGGCTCCTCCAAAGTTCGACAAAGGCCCTCGCCGCGACGGCCCGTCCGGCAAGCCCAAAAAGCCGCGCCACACCGACAAACCAGCCTCGAAAGGCACCACGACGCCGGTTGACTGGAACGACGCACCCGAACCGCGACAGAAAAAACCCAAGGGCGGCAAGCCAAAGCCGAAATACGAAAAGAAACCCGAGGCCCCAAAAGCCGACGCCTGGAAGCCGCGCAAGCCCAAGGGCGACGGCAAACCAGACCAGGACCGCGGCCCAAAACCGCCGCAAGGCAAACCGTCCAGCAAGAAAAACCGTGCGCGTCAGGCCGCCGCGAAATCTGGCGCGGGTGCTCGGGTGCATCGGATGCAAAAGCCCACGAAGGGCAAACCCAACCCCGGAAAGGGTCGCGGCAAGACCTAACCGTGTTCTTTCATCAGCCGTGACTTCTGGCGGTTCCAGTCGCGCTTGGCCTGTGTCTCGCGTTTGTCCGGCGCTGACTTGCCCTTGGCGATGCCGATTTTGACCTTCGCCATCCCGCGATGGTTGAAATACATCACCAGCGGCACAAGGGTCATCCCCTTGCGCTGCGTTGCATTCCACATGTCCGAAAGCTGCTTTTTCGACACCAACAACTTGCGCCGCCGCCGGTCCTCATGCCCGAACATCGCCTGCTTATAAGGCGCGATATAGCTGTTCACCAACCACAGCTCGCCGTCTTCAACAATCGCGTAGCTCTCGGCGATATTCGACTGACCCGTCCGCAAGGACTTCACTTCCGACCCCATCAACTGGATGCCGCATTCCACGTCATCCTCGATGGCATAGTCATACCGTGCGCGCCGGTTCTCGGCGACGACCTTGTAGTTGGAATTGTCTTTATCTTTGGCCATGACGCGCAGCAGATAAGCGCTCGCCCGCGCCAAGTCCAGTCCACTTGACCTTCAGCGCACACCACTCAACATAGGCCCCATGTTCGAACAGCTCTTCATCGGCAGCATTCTGATCCTCGGCTCGGTCATCACCGCGACAGTTTCGTGGTGGGCGCTGGAATCAGTCCTGATCCGCCTTCACGGTTGGTCCGCACGCCCACCGCACGGCCCGAAACTTGTCGCGATCCTGACGTTGGCGTTGCTCTGGACACTCTTCATGATGACGGTGTCTGTCTGGGTCTGGGCCGTCTCGCTCTTCTGGCTCGACATCTTCATTACCCTTGAGGCCTCGGTCTACTTCGCCCTCGTCGCCTTCACCACACTGGGTTTCGGAGACATCCTTCTACCGCAGGAGTGGCGTCTTCTCGGCGGCATGGCAGCGGCTAATGGATTGTTAATGTTCGGACTTCTGACCGCGATCCTCGTGGAAATCCTGCGCGACACCCGCGCGCGGCAACGCAAATTCTACTGACGCCCCCGCGCCAGAATATAAAGCCCCGACGCCACGATAATCGCGCTTCCAAGGATCATATTCGGCTCAAGGCTCTCGCCAAAGATGACCACCCCAAAGCCCACGCCGAACAGCAGCCGCGAATACCGAAACGGCGTGACAGCGGAAACATCCCCCGTCCGCATCGCCCGTGTCAGCGACGAATAGGCAAATACCCCAAACGCACAGGCCCCCGCCAACGGCAGCCAGGCCACTCCCGGCATCACAAACGCAGCGCCTTCCCAGATCGAAAATCCAAAGCCCGCGATCAGAATCATCCAAAAGCCCCAAACGCCCAAAACCGGCCCGCTCATCGTCTTCGGCGCCGCCCGCGTCGCCAGATCCCGCCCGGCAAACCCCAGCATCCCCAACACCGCAAGGACCGACAGCGCCGTAAAGCTCTCGGCCCCCGGCTGCAAAATCACCAAAACCCCGCAAAGCCCCACCAAAATCGCCGTCCACCGCCGCCATCCGACGGTTTCCCCAAAGAACAAAGCCGCCCCCGCCACGACAACAATCGGCGTCGCCTGCAAGATCGCCGTCGCCGACGACAAAGGCGTCAGCACAATCGCCAACGTAAAAAACAACCGCCCCACGATCTCGAACGCATTGCGCACCAACATCGTGCGCTCGACCACCGCGCGCGGAAACAACGACTGCCCCTGCGCCACCGCCCAACCCGCAAAAATTAACGACCCGCCCAGACCGAACCAGATCATCACCTGTCCGATTGGCACCGTTGCGGCGGCCGATTTCAGAAACATGTCCTCCACCGCAAACCCGGCCATCGCGGCAACCATCCAAAGGCTGCCGACGACATTCGCCCGATCTGCGCGCGCAGTGTCTAGGGTCAGTTGATCAATCCAGCATGCACCATCGCGGCACGGATCTTCTCCTTGGTGGGGTCTGTGACGCCAACCAACGGCAACCGAACCTCATCGGAACACTTGCCCAACAAAGACATTCCGTATTTCGCGCCACAAAGTCCCGGCTCGGTGAAAATCGCATCATGCAACGGCATCAACCGATCCTGAATCTCCAGACCTTTGGCAAAATCACCCGCCAACGTCGCCGCCTGAAACTCTGAACAGAGCTTCGGAGCCACATTCGCCGTCACCGAAATGCACCCATGCCCGCCATGCGCATTGAACCCAAGCGCCGAAGCGTCCTCTGCCGAGAACTGCAGGAAATCCAACCCACAGGTGATCCGCTGCTTGGACACCCGCGTCACATCCGCCGTCGCATCCTTCACGCCAGCAATGCGTGGCAGTTTCGCCAATTCACCCATGGTTTCAGGCGACATATCAATCACCGAACGCGGAGGGATGTTATAGATGATGA
>JABDQU010000063.1 GCA_013042105.1 Boseongicola sp. | reverse complement strand
ACTCAAAGTATGAGAATCCAATAAACCGGAACGGCGGCACCGACAATTTTTGTGAAATTGTCTTTCTTTTTGACTAAAATATCCATTCCTTTGGCGATCCGCCTGAAAAGAGATCAGAGGTTCTCGGCCTGCATCATCCCGAGGATGTGATACCCTCCATCGACACGGATAATCTCGCCCGTCGTGAAGGCCCCCTGATCAGACGCCAAGTAAACGGCTGTCCCACCTACGGCTTCCAGCGTCGCGTTGGATCGCAGCGGCGCGTTCATCTCGGTTGTCTTGTAAGTCTTGCGCGCGCCACCAATCGCGGCCCCCGCAAGCGTCTTCATCGGCCCCGGCGAGATTGCATTCACGCGAATTCCCTCCGGCCCCAGATCATTCGCCAAATACCGCACCGCCGATTCCAATGCGGCCTTCGCCACACCCATCACATTGTAATTCGGCTGCACCCGGTTCGAGCCCATATAGGTCAGCGTCATCATAGACCCGCCGTTCACCATCAACGGCCGCGCGCGCCGCGCCACATCGACAAACGAATAACACGAGATATCAAGCGAGTTCTTGAAGTTCGTCCGGCTGGTTTCAACAAACCGGCCCGTCAACTCGTTCTTGTCGGAATAGGCAATCGAGTGCACCACGAAGTCCAACGAACCCCAGCGATCCGCTAACACCTCAAACGCCGCATCCATCGACGCGTCATCCGTCACATCCACATCCACCAGAATGTCCGACCCGACGCTTTCAGCCAAAGGCTGCAACCGCTTACCAAACGCCTCGCCCTGATACGAAAACGCCAGCTCGGCACCCTCGTCGGCCAGAGCTTTCGCAATTCCCCAAGCAATCGAACGCTCGTTCGCGACGCCCATGACCAGCCCGCGTTTACCTGTCATCAATCCTGGCATTTTATCACCCGTGGTATTTGCTCATCGCAAGTGTCGCATTCGTGCCGCCAAAGCCAAAGCTATTTGACAACACAGTATCCAAATCCGCATCCCGCGTCTCGGTCACGATCTCCTCGGGGCGCAGCGCGGGATCCAACTCGGTCACATTGATCGACGGCGCGATAAACCCGCCCTCCATCATGATTAGCGAATAGATCGCCTCGTGCACACCTGTGGCCCCCAGCGAGTGACCCGTCATCGACTTGGTCGACGAGATCGGCGCGTGATCTTCCCCAAGCACCCGGCGCACAGCCTCAACCTCGGTGATGTCCCCCACTGGCGTCGAAGTGCCGTGGGCGTTGATATAATCCACGGTGCGATCCCCGATCGTCGAGATCGCCTGCCGCATCGACCGCTCACCACCCTCACCGGACGGCGCAACCATGTCGTAACCGTCCGAGGTCGCGCCATAGCCCGTGACTTCCGCATAAATCTTCGCACCGCGTGCTTTGGCGTGCTCCAACTCTTCCAGCACAACCATGCCGCCACCGCCGCCAATCACGAACCCGTCGCGTGTCGCATCGAACGCGCGCGCGGCCTTCTCAGGCGTATCGTTATACTTCGAAGACATCGCGCCCATCGCGTCAAAGAGACACGACAGCGTCCAGTCCAACTCCTCACCACCGCCCGCAAAGACAACGTCCTGCTTGCCCATCTGGATCAACTCCGCGCCATTGCCGATGCAATGCGCAGACGTCGAACAGGCCGACGTGATCGAATAGTTCACACCCTTGATCTTGAACGGCGTCGCAAGGCAGGCCGACACGGTCGACGACATGCAGCGCGTCACCATGAACGGCCCCATGCGCTTGGGCGCGCCCTTGTTGATCACCGTGTCAAACGCCGTAAAGAAGTTCGATGTCGACAGACCGCCCGATCCGGCCACCAACCCTGCGCGCTCATTTGACACTTCCGCCTCGGTCAGCCCGGCATCCGCAATCGCCTGCTCCATCGACAAATACGCATAGGCCGCCGTCGGCCCCATAAAGCGCAACTGACGCTTGTCGATATGATCGGCCAACTCAATCTGTGGCTTGCCGTGGATCTGACTGCGAAAGCCATGCTCTGCATATTCCGGTGCGGCAACCACACCCGACTTACCCGCGCGCAGGCTTGCCTCTACTTCTGCGGCTGAATTTCCGATGGGCGAGACAATCCCGATCCCGGTGATAACAACACGGCGCATGTGATCTCCTGCTCTGACCTTTGACGCCTATCTAGGACAGCCCAGCACAAAGGAGCAAGCAGATAGACCTTTTCTGCCACGTCCCCAAACGCCCGTTTTGATATGTGTCAATAAAATCTTACACCAACAGTGTAACTTTATATTTACACCCTGAGTCGGAGAAACCCATGCGCATCCTGTTCGTTCATCCCAACTACCGCTCCGGCGGCGCCGAAATTGCTGGCACATGGCCGCCCGCATGGGTCGCCTATCTGACGGGCCACCTGCGCCAGTCCGGCTTTGAAGACATCCACTTCATCGATGCCATGACCGACAATCTGACCGACGCGGATCTTGCGCAGAAAATGGAAGCCCTGAAACCCGACGTCGTTGGCGTCACCGCGATCACACCCTCGATCTACCGCGCCGAAGACGTTCTGAAAATCGCACAAGACGTCGCCCCCAACGCCGTGCGTGTCATGGGCGGCGTCCATGCAACCTTCATGTATAAACAGGTCCTCACCGAAGCCCCTTGGATCGACGTCATCGTGCGCGGTGAAGGCGAGGAGATTTGCACCGAACTGATGCTCGCCATTCAGGACGGTCGTCTCCCTGCGATGCGCGACACGATCAAAGGGCTTGCTTACCTCGACGGCGACAAAATCGTCGCCACGCCCGCCGCCTCAACTGTCAAAGACCTCAGCAAGATCAAACCCGACTGGTCGGTGCTGGAATGGTCCAAGTATATCTACATCCCGCTCAACACCCGCGTCGCCATCCCGAACCTTGCACGCGGCTGCCCGTTCACCTGTTCCTTCTGTAGCCAGTGGAAATTCTGGCGCGACTACCGGGTGCGTGACCCGAAAGATGTCGTCGACGAAATCGAAGACCTCGTTGACAACCATGGTGTCGGTTTCTTCATCCTCGCCGACGAAGAACCCACCATCAACAAGAAGAAATTCGTCGCCTTCTGTCAGGAACTGATCGACCGCGGCATGCCCGATCGCGTCAAATGGGGCATCAACACCCGCGTCACCGACA
>JABDQU010000058.1 GCA_013042105.1 Boseongicola sp. | reverse complement strand
CCCATGCCATTCCACCTTCGGAGCGGCAGCGTATCCGAGAATTCCTTGAGACCAGGTTAATGCCTCAGAGCGGTCTCAGACTTCCTCGATACGGATCGCCACGGGCGCGCCGGCCAGCACGCCGGTGCCGTCCATCGCCGCCAGTGCTTCATCCAAAGCGGTGCGCGTGGTTTTATGCGTGACGATCAGCACAGGTGCCGTGGTGTCTTCGTGGCCATATTGGCGCATGCGGTCGATGGAAATGCCTGCGTCACCCAGAACCGTCGCGATTTTCGCCAAGGCGCCGGGTTTATCGACCAGAGCGAAGCGCAGGTAGAACGGGGCAGGGGCGGTCGATACTGCCGAGCGTGCGGCGACAAGTTCGCCGGCAGGCCGCCCGAAGGTCGACACGCGGATGCCGCGTGCGAGGTCCAGCACATCGGAAAGGACCGCGCTGGCAGTTGGGCCTTCACCCGCACCGGCGCCGCGAAGGACGATCTGGCCGACGCTGTCGCCTTCCAGAACGATCATATTGGTGGCGTTTTCAAGTTGCCCCAGCGGCGAGGTCGCAGGCACTAGGCAGGGTGACATGCGGGTTTCAAGGCCACGTCCGGTCATCTGGGCGACACCCAGAAGCTTGATCCGGTAGCCCATGTCGGCCGCCTGTTCGATGTCTTCAATGCTTATGCGCTCAATGCCTTCAATCGCCATAGCGCCGAAATCCACCTGCGTGCCGTAAGCGATCGCGGCGAGCAGAGCCAGTTTGTGACCCGCATCAATGCCACCCACATCCAGTGTCGGATCGGCCTCGAGATAGCCCAGCGCCTCGGCCTCGCCAAAGACGGTCTGATAGTCGAGACCCGCGTCCTGCATCCGGGTGAGGATATAGTTACATGTGCCGTTCATCACGCCCATGACGCGGGTGATCTCGTTGCCTGCAAGGCTCTCGGTGAGGGCTTTGATTGCTGGAATGCCACCTGCGACGGCTGCTTCAAAGCGCAGACATGCGCCTTGTGCCTCTGCGGCTTCAGCCAGCTCCTGACCGTGGATCGCCAGCATCGCCTTGTTTGCGGTTACGACGTCCTTCCCGGCGGCAATCGCCGCCTCGGTTGCGGCCTTTGCGGGACCATCTTCGCCGCCCATGAGTTCGACAAAAACATCGACATCGTCGCGCGTGGCAAGCGTGACGGGATCGTCCTCCCAGTCGTAGGCCGTAAGATCAACGCCGCGATCGCGCGATTTGCTGCGTGCGGACACCGCCGAGATGGTGACCGTGCGACCCGTCCGTGACGTCATGAGGTCAGCGTGGGTCTGGACGATCTTCACGACGCCTGCGCCGACTGTTCCCAGTCCGGCAATCCCAAGGCGAAGAGGCTTTGTCATGGCGTGCGGCTCCTTTAAGCGACGATGCGTGTTAGCGCGTCGTGCGCCCTTGGGCAACGCCCGCTGCGCGCCATTGCGTGATTACTGCGAAAGTCGTGCGCGCAAGCGGTCAAAACTGTCCTGATCGGTCACTGGACTGCGCAACAAAGCCGCGCGCAGGCGCAGACTTTCGGCGCGTTGTTGGAGTGTCTGGAAGGCCGTCTGATCCACGTTGACGCCGGTCGGGCTGATCCCAATTTCGGACAGTGGCTGAAGCGTTGGCCAGGCGTCAGAGGTGACACTGCCTTCCGGCTCGGGCACGTCCGGCCAGTCGACGCAGCCCACCAGAAAAACTGTCGCGCCGAGAAGTGATATGGGAAAAATTCGCATATCCGCAATGTGACGTCAGTGCCGCTTCGCTGCAAGGTCTCGCATTCGCGGATTGAAATGAACGTTTGTTCAGATACAAAAGCCTCTATGGCACGAAAGACAGGCTCACACGCAGATATCACGGGTCCCGCAATACGCGCAGCGGCGCTGCGGCTGTTTGCGCGCTCGGGTTATGCCGCTGTCTCAATGCGGCAGATCGCGGCGGAAGTTGGGGTCAGGGCGGGGGCGCTTTATCTTTATACGCCTGACAAACAGACGCTGCTTTTTGATCTGATGCACGATCATATGACCGCGCTTTTGGCGGCATGGGAGGCAGTGGAGAAAGGCACAACACCCGAGGCGCACTTGCAGGCTTTTGTTACGTTCCACATCGACTTTCACATTGACCGCCCGGACGCGGTTTTCCTGGCCTATATGGAGCTTCGCAACCTCACGCCCGAGAATTTCGCGGTGGTCGAAGGCTTGCGCCGCCAATACGAAAATCAGCTTCAGAGCATTCTGGCGCTCGGCCAGAAAACCGGGGCTTTCGAGATCGATGACGTCCGCGTCACCACAATGGCGTTGATTGCCATGTTGGCCGGTATCCACGTGTGGTATCGCGATGAAGGTCGCCTGAGCCGCGACCGCATTCAGACGATATACCGCGAACTTGTGCGAAGGACCGTGTCACTGTGACGACTGACGAAAACACTACAGAAAAGACCGAAGACATTCTTTCGGTTCTGCCAGCCTCGGCCGGGCGGCGTTGGATGGGGATCATTGTGTTTTTCGCGCTGGGGGTGCTGCTCTTGTGGCTTGGGGTCGCCAATTCTCCATCCTTTGGCTGGCGTGTCGCGTTTATCGTTGGCGGAGTGGCAGCGCTTTGGGGCGGTGATGTGATGCGGCGAGCGACGGCGGATGAGATTGTGCTGACGCGCGAGGTTTTGCGCACGCGTTCGGGACGCATCCTCACTCGCGTGGACAACGTTGACAAGGTCGAACGCGGGGCGTTCGCTTTCAAGCCCTCGCAAGGTTTTCTGGTGCGCCTGAAAACGCCGACCGAACCCGGCTGGGCGCCGGGTTTGTGGTGGGCGCGCGGCACGTTC
>JABDQU010000056.1 GCA_013042105.1 Boseongicola sp. | reverse complement strand
GCTATGAGAGCCTCTCGCATTGGTGACTTCAGCGATATATCCCTGCGAATAATAGCGATCTTCATAACCTTGCTGTCCACTTATGGAATTCTATCGGTAGTCTTTGGGAACAATCCAATCTTGGGCGAGTTCGCGTCAAACTCGGTGTCGGCAACATTCGTGAACCGAAATAATTTCGGAACCTTTGCGGTGATTGGATTGCTCGCAAATGTGGCAGTTTACACGCGCAGTTCAAGCTCCGACGCTTTGGACCCAGCGCGTCGGCTCCGAGATTTTTTAGAAGGTTTCTTTTCGGGGCACTGGGTTTTCGCCATAGGGACCTTGATCTGTCTTGCGGCCATCTTTTTCAGCGAAAGCCGCGCTGGCTTTGCTGCAGCTTTGGTTGGTTTGGCGATCTTCTCAGCGACAGGTCGCCGGAAAAATGCAGGCTCTATTTATGCCACGACCTTTGTCGGCCTCATTGTCGCACTGTCGCTACTTGCCTTTTCGTCCGGAACATTCACAAGAATGTTCGCGGCGGGCGGGGATGAGGCGCGTTTTCTGATTTACCCACTCGTATTGGATGGCATTCTTGATCGGCCCTTACTTGGTCATGGCCTGGGCGCGTTCCACGACGCCTTTCGCGCATATGTCTCGCCAGAGCTCTCATTTCGCGAGATTGATCTCGCCCATTCGAGTTATCTAGAAAATCTCTTTGAGCTTGGAATTCCCGCGGGTGTAGCCTTCTATTTTGCGCTCTTAACCATTGTCTTCGTCATATATCGGGGCGTAAAGCGTCGAGTTCAAAACCAGCGGTTTCCACGATTTGCTTTCGCCACAGCAATGGCCGTTGGCTTTCACGCCTTTTTTGATTTTAGCCTTCAAATTCCCGCAATAGCGGCACTCTTTGCATTTGTGCTGGGTTTGGGATGGGCGCAGTCCTTTTCTGGACAGAATAAGGATGTGCCGTCGGGCACAGATATCAGATGAAGAAAATCTTCGATAGTATTGAGCGGATCCGAACACCCTTTCGGGTGGCGAAAGACTCAAGAATTTACGCAGTTGGTGACATCCACGGCCGACTAGATTTGCTGTCCAATCTATTGGAGAAAATCTGGGCCGATGAAGAGGCTTCCACAAGCGAATGTCTAACGCAGCTTGTATTCCTAGGAGACTACGTGGATCGCGGCGATGCTTCACAAGGAGTCTTGCACAGACTTTTGGAGCTAAAAGCTCTGGGCCAAGAGTCTGTGATCTTGTTGAAAGGCAATCATGAGGAAGCGATGCTCGACTTCATAGTCAATCCCCAAGATGGCGCAAAATGGCTGCAGATGGGAGGACAACAAACTCTGGCTAGCTTTGGCATTTCAATGACCAACCCTAGCCCAGTTTCTGCAGATATTCCTGTCCTACACCAGGAGTTTTGCGACGCTATTCAGCCTTATCTACAGCTCTTTAGCAACATGCCCAGTTACCACCTTTCAGGCAGCTATCTTTTTTGTCATGCAGGCGTAAACCCGGCGAAGCCAATTTCCGAACAGTCGGATCGCGCCCTTCTCTGGGGCCATCCGGATGGAAATATGGACCAGCCAATAGTTGGGAAACGCATCGTACATGGCCACTATGACAATCCAATTGTGAGGGATTACTCTGGCAGAATTTGCATAGACACTGGCGCATACTATACCGGAGTTCTTACTGCGCTCAGGGTCGACGGTTCGGAGCATTTGCTACAAACTGTCAGTCCCTGATCGGTTTTTTGGGGGGCACCTACTGTTCTTTCCCCTTGAAATTGATCCACGCAGATAGCGAATTCACGGGCGCTGAGTTGCTTCACTTGTTTGCACCATCCGGCTGGAGATTTTCCTGGGATTTGAGGTCAAGGAAGTTTGGTTGTTCCTGAGCCATTTACACGCGTGATCGGCGATCTTTTAACGATTGCGCTGTGAGCGCTGTATCTCGATGTTGTCTCTGCTCCAATCCTCCATTTTTGTGCGGGCGTCGTTAAGACTCATAAACATTGTGCTAGTCGGCCCGAAATGCTTTACGACTGCTGCTTGACCTCCAAACATCCATGAAATAGAAACTTTTTTTGTTGAGCGGGCGTTGTGTAATGGTAAGACCTCAGATTTCCAATCTGATGATAGGGGTTCGATTCCCCTCGCCCGCTCCAAAAAAGCATTTCCGACAAATAACCTGCAAAATGGCTTTCAATCGGAAGATTAAGTTCATGTAATTAGTAGATAATACCTAATACAAACAATTGTCTTCCAAGCTAATGACGCGGGTTCGATTCCCGCCGCCCGCTCCAGACACTTTCCTCTGAAAATAGTGATTTTCGCGACATCGTCACAATGTCGCCTTGCGGCTTGTTTCGGTCCCGGTTTACAACTTTCCGAACCATGACTGATGCTGCTGATGTAAACCCCGAAGACCGCGCAAAATCGCGCAATGTCCGTGCCTTGAGCGCGCTTTGGCCGTTTGTGCATCCCTACAAATGGTTGCTGGTCGCGGCCGGAGCGGCATTGATCCTGACAGCGATGATCTCGCTTGTCTTGCCGCTTGCGGTGCGCCGGGTGGTGGACGGTTTTGAGACCAAAGAAACCGAACTGCTGAACAGTTACTTCATCGCGGCCATGGGCATTGCGGCCTTGCTCGCGCTTGGGTCGGGGTTGCGATACTATCTGGTGACACGATTGGGTGAGCGGGTTGTGGCGGACATTCGCGTTGCGGTTTTCAACCGGATGGTCGCGATGAGCCCGGCATTTTACGAACGGTTGATGACCGGCGAGGTCTTGAGCCGGATCACGACAGACACGACCCTGATTCAGAGTGTGATCGGTTCTTCGATTTCAATCGCCTTGCGTAACCTACTGACTTTAATCGGAGGTTTGGCGCTGTTGGTGTTCACCGCGCCAAAGCTTGCGGGGATTGTGATGCTGTCGGTGCCGGCGATTATTGTGCCGATTGTGGTGCTGGGGCGTCGGCTGCGTGCGCTGAGCCGGGAAAATCAGGACTGGATTGCGAATTCCTCCGGGGCGGCGTCCGAGACGCTTTTGTCGGTGCAGACAGTGCAGGCGTTTACCCATGAAGCGCCAAGTCGTGAGGCGTTTTCCGAGATAACCGAGAAGTCTTTTGACGCGGCGCGCAGGCGGATTCTGACGCGTGCAATCATGACGGTGATTGTGATCACCATGGCCTTTTTCGGCGTGGTGGGCGTTCTTTGGAGCGGCGTGAACGACGTGCGGCAAGGCACATTGACGATCGGTGAATTGGTGCAGTTCGTGATCTATGCGGTGATGGTTGCGGGATCGGTTGGGGCGCTGTCGGAGATCTGGGGCGAGTTGCAGCGCGCAGCGGGCGCGACCGAGCGTCTGGTTGAGCTTCTGGAGGCCGAAGACACGGTGCGCGATCCTGTTTCGCCGGTTGTTGTGCCAGATCGTTTGTTGGGTGCTGTGACGTTTGAAGATGTGACGTTCCGCTACCCGGCGCGACCCGAAATTGCGGCTTTGGACGGGGTCAATTTTACGATTGAGCCCGGGGAAACCGTGGCTTTGGTTGGACCGTCGGGTGCCGGAAAATCAACGGTAATTCAGTTGCTTCTGCGGTTTTATGACCCAAATTCTGGGCGCATACTGGTGGACGGGCACGCGCTTGATGAACTGGCGCGCTCTGACTTCCGTCGTTCCATGGCGTTGGTGCCGCAAGACCCTGTAATCTTTGCAGATACAGCGCGCGCCAATATTCGGTTTGGACGCCCCGACGCCTCGGACGCGGAGGTTGAAGAGGCCGCGAAAGCAGCGGCAGCGCATGATTTCCTGAGCGCTTTGCCCAACGGCTATGACAGTTATGTGGGCGAGCGTGGCGTTATGCTGTCGGGCGGGCAGAAGCAACGGATTGCGTTGGCGCGGGCGATTTTGCGGGATGCACCGATCCTGCTGCTGGACGAGGCAACCAGCGCGTTGGATGCCGAAAGCGAACGCGCGGTACAGGATGCGGTGGACCGATTGGCCGAAGGGCGCACGACATTGGTCGTGGCGCACCGATTGGCAACCGTCAAGAAAGCCGACCGCATTCTGGTGTTTGACGCCGGGCGCATCGTTGCGACGGGATCGCATACAGCGCTGGTCGCCGAAGGTGGGCTATACGCACGCTTGGCGCGTTTGCAGTTTACCGACGGAGTTGCGGCCGAATAAGCGGTGTGACGCAGCGTGCCAAGCGCGTCTCTCTTGTGATTTGCCTGAATTTTGTCAACAAACTCTTAAGCGCACGGACAAAGTCCGGCATTCAAGGGAGGAACGGCCATGGGTAACTTTACCTCGATGGCAGATCGCAACGCGATCGAAGACGCTATGACATGGGAAGAACGTGGCTTGCCGACAACCGTTTACGGGTTGTTGTCACGCACGACCGAGAAGTTCGGGGCGCGCAACGCGGTGTCTTTTCAAATCCTGTCGGGGCCCACGGACAAGGCCGAGACGCTGACGTGGTCAGCATTACACGGCAAAGTCACCCAGGCGGCGAACATGTTCCGCGCGCTTGGGGTCGGCGAAACGGACGTGGTTGCCTATCTTTTGCCCAACGCGAACGAGACGGTCATCACGCTTTTAGGCGGCACGGTTGCGGGCATTTCCAACCCGATCAACCCACTTCTGGACGCGGAACAGATTGGCGCGATATTGCGGGAAACCGGCGCGAAAGTGCTGATGACAATGAAGCCATTCCCGAAATCGGATGTGGCACAAAAAGCGGCCGAGGCGGTGCGGTTGGCGCCCAATGTCGAGACCGTGCTTGAAGTGGACCTGAACCGCTATCTGACGCCTCCCAAGTCGTGGATTGTGCCGTTGATCCGTCCTAAGAATCCGGTGCAACACTCGGCTAAGGTGCTGGATTTCAATGCAGAGCTTGCCAGGCACAACACCACGCTTGATTTCGAGGATGCGCACGAGGATCGTGCTTGCGCGTATTTCCACACCGGAGGAACGACAGGCATGCCGAAGGTGGCCCAGCACCGGTTTTCGGGGATGAATTACAACGGATGGGTGGGCAATACGCTGCTGTTTGACGAGGAAAGCGTCGTCATCTGTCCGTTGCCGCTGTTCCATGTTTTTGCCTGCCATGTGATCTTGATGTCGATGGTGGCGTCTGGGGGGCATATGGTTTTGCCGACGCCGCAGGGCTATCGCGGCGACGGGGTTTTTGACAACTTCTGGAAGCTGATCGAGCGCTGGAATGTGACGTTTATCATCACGGTGCCGACGGCGATTTCAGCGTTGATGCAGCGGCCTGTGAATGCCGATATCTCTTCAGTGCAGACGGCGTTTTCAGGCTCTTCCCCTTTGCCGGTTGAGCTTTACAAGCGCTTTGAGAAGGCCTCGGGCGTTGAGATTATCGAAGGATATGGGCTGACGGAGGCGACCTGTCTGGTGTCGTGCAATCCGATTGGAGGCGTGAAGAAGGTAGGTTCGGTCGGGATACCGTTTCCCTACACGGATGTGCGCATTCTGGAGGCAACGTCAGACGGTGTGAGTGAAAGCGGTGTTGATGATATCGGCGAGATTTGTCTGGCGAATCCGGGGGTTGTGATGGGAGCGACTTATACCGAGGCCGCGAAAAATCATGGCCTGTATCATGAGTTCGGCGGGCGGTCCTATTTGCGCACGGGCGACCTGGGGCGGCTGGATGAAGATGGGTATTTGTGGATCACCGGGCGTGCGAAAGACCTGATTATCCGAGGCGGGCACAATATTGATCCGGCCGAGATTGAAGAAGCTTTGGCGGGTCACGATGCAGTGGCGATGGCGGGCGCGATCGGACAGCCGGATGCGCATGCGGGCGAATTGCCGGCGGTGTATGTTGAGCTGGTGCAGGGTGCGACTGTGACCGAGAAAGAGCTGTATGACTTTGCGGTCGAGCATATTGCCGAGCGTGCGGCCTATCCAAAGCACGTTGAAATCCTTGATGAATTGCCGAAAACCGCTGTGGGCAAAGTGTTCAAGCCAGATTTGCGGCGA
>JABDQU010000053.1 GCA_013042105.1 Boseongicola sp. | reverse complement strand
ACATGCTCGCGAATTTCAACATTTGCGCCATCCAACGTGCCAATCGTCAGCGCACCATTCAGCGCAAACTTCATATTGCCTGTGCCGGACGCCTCTTTCCCCGCCGTCGAAATCTGCTCGGACAAATCCGTCGCCGGGATCAATCGCTCGGCCAAAGTGACGTTATAATTCGGAGGATAAACGATCTTCAGCCACTTCGACGTCACCGGATCATCATTCACAACCCGCGCAACCGAATTGATCAGGTAAATGATGTCCTTGGCAAAGTGATACCCCGGCGCTGCCTTGCCGCCAAAAATCACAACGCGCGGAGTCCAGTCACCGTTCGGATTGTCCCTCATCTCCTGCCAGAGAGCGATCGTTTCCAGAATGTTCAAATGCTGGCGCTTGTATTCGTGGATTCGCTTGATCTGCACATCGAACATCGCGCTTGGATCGACCTTGACCCCAAGCTCAGTGCCAAACCAGTTCGACAGCGTTTCCTTGTTGGCCCGCTTCGCAGCTGTGAACCTCTCCAGAAACCCGCCATCGGCAACATGCGGCTCCAGCTCAACAAGCTTTTCCGCATTGCCAACCCAGCCATCACCAATCGCGTCCGTCACAACGTCCGCAAGTCCCGGATTACAGGTCTTCAACCAACGCCGAGGTGTCACGCCATTCGTCTGATTGACGATCCGCTCGGGATGCAACGCGTTCAAATCCTTGAACACGGTCTCTTTCATCAGCCCCGTGTGAAGCGCCGAAACGCCGTTCACTTTCGACGCCATGACAAAGCTCAACTCGCCCATCTTGACCTGACCGTGTTCGATAATGGTCACGCCCGGATACTGCTGCGAATGACTGTCGTTGATCATCTCAATCAGACGCATGTGCCGTGGCAGCAAATGCCCCATCAGACCTTCCGACCAGCGCTCAAGCGCTTCCGGCAAAAGCGTATGGTTCGTGTAATTCAGACACCCGCCCGCCACCATCATCGCATCAGCAAACGGCAGTCCCCGCTCGTCGTGCAAAAGGCGCACCAACTCGGGCCCCGCAATCGCCGGGTGGGTGTCGTTCATCTGGATCGCAACCTTCTTCGGCAGATCGCGCAGGTCCGAATGCTCGCTCTCAAAGCGTCGCAGAATGTCGCGCAAAGATGCTGCCGTGAAGAAATACTCTTGCTTCAACCGGAGGGCCTTGCCTTCATCCGTCGTGTCATCCGGATACAGAACCCGGCTAATCGTGCGCGCCAAAGCCTCGGTTTCGGCGGCCCCCGCATAATCCCCGCGATTGAACCGTCCGAGGTCGAGAACCGACGTCGGCATCGCGCCCCAAAGACGCAAAGTATTCGCCCACTCGCCCTTCCAGCCAACGACCGGCGTATCAAAGGCCTGCGCCACAACCGACTCGTTTGGCCGCCACACAGTGCGTCCGCCATTCTCAAACGTCTCACCGGCAAATCCGATCTCAAACGCCGCTTCCGGGCGCTCGAATTCCCAGACATGCTCCTGCGTCAACCAGTCCTCAGGCTCCTCCACTTGGCGCCCATGATCGAATCGCTGGCGGAAAAGCCCGTGCTCATAGCGAATCCCATAGCCATATGCCGGGATTCCAAGCGTCGAGAGGCTCTCCAGAAAACAAGCCGCCAACCGGCCCAATCCACCGTTGCCAAGTGCTGCATCCGGCTCATCGTGAATGATCTTATCAAAAGGCAGACCCATCTCATCAAAGACGGCTTTTGCCTCATCCAGCACACCGGTATTGACCATCGCATCTTCCAAAAGACGCCCGATCAGAAACTCCATCGAAAGGTAATAAACCCGTTTCGCACCAGCACGATAGGTCGCACGCGTCGACTGAAACCAAGGATCAACAATCCGGTCTCGCGTCGCAAGTGACAAGGCCACGCGCCAGTCATAAATCGTGGCGTGGTCCGCGTCTTTTCCAAGACTGTATTTCAGGTGCGAAAGGATCGCGTCCTTCATTGTCTGATCACTCATAACACTGCTCCTAAACCCGGGCACGCACGTGCGTCGTTAGCGTTAACGTCAACGCTTATTGAGATGTTTTACCCACCATGCAACCGACATTTCGCAGATTGCGGCTAAACGGCCATAGTTGCCTGAACGGCCTTGTGCCAGCGTGCGTATTTCTGCGCCCGCTCATCCTCGCCCATATTTGGCTCAAACCGCGCTTCCAAAGCCCAGTTCTTCGCGAACGCGTCCTGATCCGGATAAATCCCAGCCTTCATACCCGCCAACCATGCCGCACCCAGTGCCGTCGTTTCCTTCACCTCAGGACGATCCACGGGCGCACCGATGATGTCCGACAAGAATTGCATCGTCCAATCGCTGGCCGACATGCCACCATCCACGCGCAAGACACCCTTCAATTCTCCGGGCGCGTCCGCACGCATAGCTTCCAGAAGATCACGCGTCTGATACCCAACGCTCTCTAAAGCCGCCCGCGCAAATTCCGCAGGCCCCGAATTGCGCGTCAGCCCGAAAATAGCGCCCCGACACTCCGGCTTCCAATAAGGCGCGCCCAACCCCGTAAACGCCGGCACCATCACAACAGACTGAGTCTGGTCGGCTTTTTCCGCCAAAGGCTGCGTTTCCGGCGCTTCACGAATGATCTTCAGACCATCGCGCAACCACTGCACCACAGCCCCCGCAATGAAGATCGAGCCCTCAAGCGCATAGGTCCGCTTTCCGTCCAGCTGATACGCCACCGTTGTCAAAAGTCGGTTATTGGATCGGATCGGCGTATCGCCTGTGTTCAAAAGCGCAAAACACCCTGTGCCATAAGTCGATTTCATCATGCCCGGCTCAAAACACGCTTGCCCGACCGTCGCCGCCTGCTGATCACCAGCAACTCCCAGAATGGGAATCTCGCGCCCGAACAGATCAGGCCGTGTCACACCAAAGTCGTCAGCCGAGTTCTTCACCTCGGGCAGCATTTCCATCGGAATATCAAACAGCGCGCAAATCGTCGTCGACCACGCGCCCTTCTCGATATCATAGAGCATCGTCCGGCAGGCATTCGTGGCATCCGTCGCATGCACCGCACCGCCCGTCAGCCGCCAGATGATATAGGTATCGACCGTTCCAAACAGCAATTCGCCGTTCGCCGCCCGCTCGCGCGAACCGGGAACCTGATCCAGAATCCATTTCAGCTTTGTCGACGAGAAATAGGGGTCAAACAGCAGCCCCGTCTTGCGTGTGATCGTCTCTTCATGTCCGGCCGACACCATCTCGGCGCAATATTCCGCTGTCCGGCGATCCTGCCAGACGATGGCGTTGTGCAACGGCTCACCCGTGGCCTTGTCCCAGACCAATGTCGTCTCGCGCTGGTTCGTGATGCCGATCGCGGCAATATCCGTTGCGCTGATCCCGGCCTTCTCGATCGCCGCCCGACAGGTTGCTGCGACAGTTGACCACAAATCAGACGGATCATGCTCGACCCAACCGCTTGCCGGGTAATGCTGCGGAAATTCCTCTTGCGCGATGGTCTTGATCGTCATCGCCTCATCAAACAGGATCGCCCGGCTTGAAGTCGTGCCCTGATCAATTGCCATCACATAACGCATTTGGTCGTCCTCTCCGATAACGCCTTGTTTGTAGCCTCAGCCGCCCGACGGGACCAGAGGTTGCGGCATGGTCTCGTCCAGCCGCGCAATTTGCTCAGACGTCATACGCAATCCAAGTTTTGAGCGCCGCCACACAATGTCTTCCGCAGATCGCGCATATTCCTTGGACACCAGCCACTTTACCTCGGCATCCGTTAACGTCGCGCCAAAATCCTCGCCCAAATCATCCGCCGATGTCGCCGATCCCAGCACCATCCACGCATCGGTCCCATAGCCCCTTACCATCCGGCGCGCCCAATAGGGCGACAAGAACGGATAGTCTGACGCCAACCGCTCAACCATCGCATCGAAATCCGCCACCGCAAAATCACCGCCCGGCAAGGCAACACCTGCAGTCCAGTCGCCCTTGGCTGGCGTAAAGAACGGTTCCAGCTTCGCCATCGCCTGCTCGGCCAGCTTGCGATAAGTGGTAATCTTACCGCCGAATACACTCAGGATAGGCGGCCCGTTTTCATCCAGCGACAACACATAATCGCGCGTCGCTGCCGTCGCCGATTTGGCACCGTCATCATAGAGCGGTCGCACACCCGAATAGGTCCAGACAATGTCTTTGCGACTGATGTCGTCCTTCAGATACTGGTTCAAGAAATTGACCAGATAATCGGCCTCGGCCTCCGTGCATTCCGCCTTTGACGGATCACCCTCGTATTCCTGATCCGTCGTCCCGATCAGCGTGAAATCCGTCTCATAAGGGATCGCAAAAATAATCCGCCCATCTTCGCCCTGAAAGAAATAGCTCTTGTCGTGATCAAACAGCCGCTTCGTCACAATATGCGAGCCCTGAACCAGCCTAATCCCTTCGCTCGTGTTCAACCGCGCGACACCGCGCACGATATCCTCAACCCAAGGTCCACCCGCGTTCACAATCGCCCGCGCGAGATGCGTGTGCCGACCACCCGTCATCAGATCGAGCGTTTCGATCCGCCACAAATCGCCCTCGCGCTCAGCCGTCAAAACCCGCGTCCGCACCAGTATCGTCGCACCGCGCTCGGCGGCGTCACGGGCGTTCAATGCCACCAAACGCGCATCCTCAACCCAACAATCCGAGTATTCGTATGCCTTTTCGAACTTGTCATCCAAAGCATCGCCCACAGGATCACGCTTCAGCTTGACCGTCTTCGTCCCCGGCAGGATCTCGCGACCACCCAGATTGTCGTAAGCAAACAACCCCAGCCGGATCATCCAGCCCGGACGCCGACCGCGCATCCACGGCATGAAGATGTTCAGAAGCTTCGACGCAGGCGTCGAATTCTCGAACCGCATGTCCTTGTGATAGGGCAGCACAAACCGCATCGGCCACGAAATATGCGGCATCGCCTTCAAAAGCGTCTCACGTTCGATCAACGCCTTTTTGACAAGCTCAATCTCGAAATACTCAAGATAACGCAAACCGCCATGAAAGAGCTTCGTCGAAGCCGATGACGTCGCAGACGCCAGATCATTCATCTCCGCAAGCGTCACCTGCAAGCCCCGACCCTGCGCATCCCGCGCAATGCCGGTTCCATTGATGCCGCCGCCAATGATGAACAGATCCACAGCACGATCGGCCATGACACATTTCCTTTATTGCCTACTGGGTTCGATGGTTTCTTTTGCCGGCTGCACTCTTTCAGAAACGACCAAGACCCACAACGTAACTTTCTGGTTTTGCCCAAGTGACGTGACGGACTACATTCTGTAACGGACACAGCTTGGTTGGAGCGTTTTTATGCTTAGAATTGCGATTGCCTTCCTTCTCGCTTTGATCGCCACAACGGTCAATGCCCAGGACCGGCGCATCAGCCATTGTATCGCAATCGCCAACGCAGACCCCGGCCTCGAGTTCATCCACCAAGCCAGCTGGCAGGCTCCGTTGCCTGACGAATTCACCGTCCGCCTGACCTATATCGACCACTCGATGTTCCTGCTTCAGACGGCTGGCGGCCTCAGCGCGATCACCGACTACAACGGCTTCATCGGTGCCGTGACCAAGACCCCCGACATCGTCACGATGAACAACGCCCACGGCACGCACTGGACCGCTTTTCCCAACCCCGACATTCCCCATATCCTCGAAGGCTGGCGGCAAGAGGGCCTGCCCGCCGACTACAATCTCGACCTTGGCGAAATGCTGGTGCGCAACGTCACCACCGATATCCGCGACCGTTTCGAAGCCGTGACGCGTGTGAAAGACGGCAACTCGATCTTCATCTTCGAAGTTGGCGGCCTGTGCATCGGTCACCTTGGCCACCTCCACCACGAACCAAGCGAACAGCAATACGCAGCCCTTGGCCGTCTCGATGTCGTCATGGCTGCGGTTGACGGCGGCCTCACCGTCGACACACCCACAATGACCCGCATTATCAAGCGCCTCAAATCGTCGGTTGTCCTGCCAATGCACTGGTTTTCGCGCCAATCGCTCGAAGTCTTCCTGTCC